>JBJKSS010000478.1:0-10428 GCA_046703745.1 Spirochaetota bacterium | reverse complement strand
CAATAGTTGCGTCCTCATCTATATTATCAGAAAACAATTCATTGTCAAGGCAAGGAAGTTTAGCCCCTCCAAATCCCAACGCAGAAACTCTCCAGCCTAATTTACCGAATTTCCTGTATTTCATAATTATTTGCCAGTAGCTACCACCATTAGACTTTTATTCACCATTCACTCCCAGTAACTTTTCTTGTAAAACAACGACATTATATTCCCTGCAAATTTCGGAACTTTATAAGTATTTGAAAGGTATTCAACAGTATTTCTTCGTACGCTTTTCTGACCATGTTTCCTAGCTACGCTATTCGCCATAACATATAATTCTTTTTTTTGTTTTACACTCATTTCATCCGTAAAAAATACAGGTTCATTTATCCACACTGAAGCATCATTCAAATATTCAGGATTCTTATATCTGAATCTGTTGCTTTTTATAACCCAATCATAAAGTTGGGTGTTTGGATATGGAACAAGGTGATAAAAAGATATTCTGCTAACAGGATATTTTTGTGCAAAAGCTATTGATTTTTTGACATCATCTTCGGTTTCACCTGGCGAACCCAGCACAAAAGTTAAACAGACTACGAAATTAAGTTTGCAGGCCAATTTAATTGCTTCCTCAATTTTGGATAAACTTTCACCTTTACATATGGATTTTAAAACACTTTCACTTCCAGACTCTACCCCGAATGCTAGAACGGAAAATCCGCTTTTTTTCATAATACTTAGCAATTCTTCATCAACTTTATCCGCTCTTATTCCATTGGCGAGATTGATTCGAATTTTTTTATCTAATCCTTTACGTCTGATGCCTTCACATATTTCCAATACTCTTTGTCTGTTAAAAGTAAAATTATCATCTTCGATCTGAACAAGGGAACGACCTCTTTTTGTAACCCAATAATCCAATTCTTCCAAAATGCTTTCAGCACTTCTTGACCGCCATGCTTGACCTATTGTTGTTTTAACTGGACAAAATATGCATTTATAAGGGCACCCTCTGGATGATATAACCGGGATTAAATCATAATAATCCATATTCAATTTTGAATACGTTGGAAACGGAAAATTATCCAGATCTTTAATAAAATCCCGGTGATCTGTCTCTATAATTTCATTCCCTTTCCTATAAAATATGCCCTGTATCTGATTCAGTGGTTTTTCACCCTTGCAGATTTCAACAAGAATTTCTTCTCCTTCCAACGGCACAACTATTGAGACACTTTCACAATGGTCAAATATCTTTTCTCGGAATGTTGATGCATGGGGTCCTCCAACAATGATAACCACTTCCGGGAATCTTTGCTTAATGCTGTTGATGAGCACATAATTATATAAATATTTGAATGTCATCATGCCGACACCGATAAAGTCTGGTTTATAGATCGATATATAATTAAAAAGATCAGGAACCGACGAATTTACTTCCATATCGTATATTCGATTATCGATTTTATTCTTTGACAGGTTTTCCGATATGATGCCAAGCCCAGCAGGTGTACTAATCCAATTAGAAAACCGTGAATCACGATAACTCGGCCGCAATAATAATATTTTTTTTGGCATAGACTGTCTCTCCATTTTATTTTGAAATAGTTTAAAATTCGTTGCTAATACCCACAATGATTATCAATGCATTCCCCCCAGAGGGCAACCTGAAACTAGAAATAAACCTCGTCTTTTAAAGTTGAATCATTCAAATATTTGTCAAAAAAAAATTTTGTTGCTCTATAACCTTCCATACAATTCTTTTTTGATTTAAGCGATTGAAGATATTCTGCATAAACATCATCTAAATCATTATTTCTCGCAATATATTTCTGAGTAAGAAATTCTGCAAGAAAATCTTTCTTTGTGGTATCTTCCCTATCCGGCATTTTAAAATCCATCCGCCTTTTAAAGAGTGAAAAAAGATCAGGTGTAATTTCATTATATTGCTTGTATTCATCCCATACCCGTGTCCCTACGTAAGTGTTTAACACATTAAAGTTGGCATATGTCGAATCAAGCTTTAACGCCAAGTTAAATGTATTTACAATATCATCATAAGTTTCATTTGGGAACCCCAGCATATAGAAAGCCAGAGTTTTGACATCTTTTTGTTTGCAATAAGATATCAAATTCTCAAATTTATTTATATCAATAACAGGGCGATGCATTTCTTTTAAAATATCGTCTGACGTTGATTCAATCCCGAATGCCAGCATTTCCAATCCCGAATCTATCATCGCATCCAATGTTTCCTGATCAAGTGCCTCAACCCTCGAATCTGTTTCCCACTTGAAATTAAGATTTTTTTGTTTGATCATGTTACAAACAGCCATTATTCTATCTTTTTTATAGGAAAAATTCTGATCCCTGAAACTGATATATTGAAATCCTAAATCTAACAGATGTTTTATATCATTTTCCAAATACGGAAGGCTTCTTTCCTCATAAATTCCTTTATAATAGGCTGCATAGGGACAATAGCCGCACATGGTTTTACAACCCCTGCTCGTATATAATGTACCACGCAAAAAGCCGCGGGAATTGTAATATTTTTTATATGGGAATAGCGTATAATCCGGAGTTGGCAATTCATCTAACGTCAAGTGCCGTTCTTTCCCGGTCAGCAATTGGTAGGTAAAATCCTCAATCATCATCGATGAAGTTATTTCTACCTGGGGAACATTTTTTCGCAGCCAGTCACCAAGTATGTAGGCAATACTGCCTGCTAAAATGATTCTCGAAGCCGGGTAGATTATTTTTAAAGTTCTCGCAAACTCTATGTCCAATTTAACTGTGGGCATCTGTGCTTTAAGAAGTATGATATCGTATTGACCGTTGATTTGAGTAACTACTTCACTTGGCAGCATTTTTTCAGCATTGGCGTCGATAACTTTTACATCACCATTCAATTTCTTTATCAATGAAGCAGTATAAATCAAATGGTAATCGGGAAAAACATGATCAATATAATCAAATAAACCCAAATCTCCTATCATGTCTCCACCTATGTTGGCTCCATAATAAGGTCTCAAAACCAATATCTTCATTTTAATTCTCCGCTTTTTTATAGATATTTATAATATTCATTCTTTATATGCACCCAATATTTTCCCGTAATATACTGAATGAAAATCTCCATCTTTATAATAACTATTTTTAATCTCTTCATTTAAATCTTGATCGGTTATTTTATTTTTAAAAATTGTTTCACATTCAAAATGATATAAAGATTGCTTTATATAGGGAACAGGTATTTTTATGCCTTTCTCCATAACGAATTCACATTCCTCTATTTTATTTGTATCTCTGCCTGACTTTGATCCACACAAAGCAACTTGTTTTTTAAGATTACTGCCGGGGATATTTACTGAGAAATAGGGAAGCTCTTCCATGCATTGATGTGTATGGCGGGAAGACTTTACAAAAACCATAAGTATGGGCATTTTCCAGACAATTCCGATCGTTGCCCATGCTATTGTCATGGGATTCGGTTTTTTCCCTGCAACAAGCAAAACCCCGTCATCATTTATTAATAGTCCGATGGTTTCGTTTACAATTGAAAATTTTTCTATTTCTTTTCTCATCAAGTGACTCCTTTTTTGATCGCTTAAATTTTTTATTTCTACAATACATCCCGTAGCCTGCAATCCGGCAGATGTTCTTTAAAAAACGATACGGATAATGCGTATCCTTCCCGATTTCGTGCCTGTTCCTCATCCTCCATTTTCTTATATCCGCATAATCCTTCAAATCCGTCCATTTCTTCTATATACTTATAGCTAAAATACTGAGTTGCAAATACAATATCTTCTTTCGGATTCAAACGGTCCGGTATCTCAATGTTTAAACTTCTTTCAAAGAGTGGAAAAATATCCGGGGTTACAGGATTAAATTTTCTGTATTTCTCAAAACTTTTTGTATGTATATGCGGATTCCATACATTAAAATTAGCATATGTAGTTTCGAGGTTCCTGGCGAGTTTATACGTAGCTGTAATATCTTCCCATGTTTCTCCAGGTAATCCCATCATAAAGAATGCCAAGGTTTTTACTTTTTTTTCTTTTAGATAAGCAATATTTTCAAGATATCTGGATTCATTCAACACTGGCCTGTTTAATTTTTTGAGGGTTTCCGCTGAAGGCGATTCTATGCCAAACGATAACATTTCTGCACCTGCCTCAGCCATAGCATCCATCATTTCTTCATCCAGGACGTCTATCCGTGTTTCTGTTTCCCAGCGAATTTTAAAATTCCTGTCTTTTATCATTTTACATATGGCAAGTACACGTTCTTTTTTAAAACAAAAATTCTGATCCCTGAAAGATATATAATGTATACCCAATGATGAAAGGTATTCGATATCATCTGCCAATTTTTCCAGACTCCTTTCTTCATATATATCTTTGTAATAGGCTGCATATGGACAATAATCGCAATTAATCTTGCATCCGATACTTGTATTAAGTACCCCCCACTGCTGTCCTCTCGAATTAAGATACCGCTTATAGGGAAACAGGGAATAATCCGGCCGTGGCATTTCATTCAAAGTGATATGCTTTTTATTGCCTGTTGCAAGCTCATAGGCACAGTCTTCAATCATCGGTGTAGCTGCGATTTCTATTTCAGGAGCATTCCCTTTCAGCCAATCAGCCAGTATTGCCGTTATGCTTCCAGCCATGATAACACGTATCATGGGTAATTTTTTTTTCAAGCATCGCGCAAATTCGATATCCAGTTTAATGGAAGACAATTTTGCACTGAACAAAACAACATCATATGAATCATTGATTTCTTCTACAACTGTGTGAGGCATTTTTTTCTCACCATTGGCATCAATCACCTTTACGTCACAATTCAAATTTTTCAAAAGAGATGCTGCATTAACGAGATGTAAATCCGGATAAACATGACTTATAAAATCAAATAACCCCAGGTCACCGCTCATGTCTCCACAAATATTTCCACCATAGTACGGTCTAAGCAACAAAATTTTCATATTTATGCTCCCCTTTTTTAATTTCCAGATATTGTTATAAAAACGATTTTTAACGACATAAAGTTTTCATTCATTCTATTATCAATTGTTAAAATAATCTTTTATCAAGGTTTCAATATCAATATTGTGCATTTCCATGTCGGATAACGGCAATAACTGGAACAGTTTTGAAATTTCTTTTTGAATATTGCTGCATGCCAAGTCTATCTCAATTTTAGCCGATAAAGGCTTTGATTCAATCACATTATACACTTTAAGCAAATCATGATTGACTGGCTCTGAAAATTGGACATTAAATATTTTTTTCTGCCCAAAATTTGATTTCAGGTCATTTAAAAACCCGTTATACACTATCTTCCCATGATTAATAATTGTAATTTTTTCACACAAATTCTCAATATCATCCAGGTCATGTGTGGTAATAATGAATGTAGTCCCTTTTTCCCTATTTACCTTTTTTATAAAATTTCTGATAATATCTTTCGACAACAAATCAAGACCTATTGTCGGCTCGTCTAAAAATACAAGAGGAGGCTCATGAAGAAGTGCACAGATCAGCTCGCATTTCATTTTTTCACCTAACGAAAGCTGACGCACAGGCCTTTGGATCACTTCCTGTACACTCAAAAGTTCCTTGAAATATTCTACATTTTCCCTGTATTTTTTAACCGGAATTTGATATATCTCCTGGTTGATCGCAAAAGTATCAATTGCCGGTAATTCCCAAACAAGTTGTGTCTTCTGCCCGAATACCACGCCTATTTTTTTTACATAGTTTACCCTCTGCCGCCATGGAATATACCCCATTACACTTACATCACCTTCCGTCGGAAAAAGAATGCCTGAAAGTATTTTAATAGTCGTGGATTTTCCGGCTCCATTAGGCCCAATTAGCCCGTGTATTTCGCCCTTTTTAATAGACAGGTCTATACCATTTATTGCAGGCACCATATTATATTTTCTTTTAAACAAGGATTTAACAGCGTATAAAAAACCCTCTTTTTCTTTCTGGTGAACTTTAAAAATTTTTTTTAAATTCCTTATATCAATAATAGATTCCATAAATTAACCACCTGCACTTGTATATTTTAGAAGCCGAAAATTCCAGAATTTTATACTAATCCAAAAAATAAATATGCAAAACACTCCACTTATAAAGGATAAAACATTCAGTCTGTTAAGTAATACCTGCACAGGCATGTATGCCCATACAGCATAGGGAATAACGGTAATAAAGGCAATCCTCAATATCTGGGGGAATATTTGCAACGGGAATTCTGAAAAATGCAGTAATTTATTTATTATTTCACTTACCCTTCCGGCGTAGACAACCATTAAAATAATGGAGCAATATATCATCATAACAGCCATATATAATATGATTCCAAAAATTAAACATATTAAAAACAAAAACAGTTGGATTAGGTTAACAGCAATACTCATTTTTATTATGATAAAAATCATAATAATTAAAACCGCTGGCCAGAAGAATTCCTGATGCTGGAAACGGTTTCACAAGAAGTTTATCAAGTTCTCCTTTAATAATAGTAGTATTAATTAAATTTGGAACTTCGCCGAACAATGTGTCACGTAATCCAAACCAAAAAATCAATGTTCCCTGGAACAAAATAATTTGATTTATATTCCAGCCGGGGAACCCCCTTGTATTTGTAAAAATAAGATATTGGACCAATGGCCCTATGCCTGACAAAAAAAGTGAAACGACCACTCCAATAAAAAAATCAAATCGGAATTCTATGCTTCGCATTAATTTAATTTTTGCCTGCCAGAAAAATAATTTGATCAAACGAAAAAACATCTGCACATTATCCTCCAGCCGAACAAAATCGTTTTACTGCAAGTTTCCAAAAAATTTTGACAAAAACATAAAAGGCAAAAATCCATAAAATCTGCGAAGCCAATATCTTCAGATAAAACAGGTTACTTTGCGTGATATCTTTATTTAAAAGAAATTGAATAGGCCAATAAACAAGATATTGGAAAGGAAGAAGCTCAAAAATATGCCTAAGCCAATTCGGTAAAAATTCAAAAGGAATATAAGCTCCGGCTGTTAATGTAATGAAAATGGTTTTAAGTGCCTGCAGGGAAAAATTACTTTTTATAAAAAATGATGACAAACCAATAAGGAAATTAATTAAGTAATTCATAATGAATCCCAGCAGCATGAACGACAAAAATTTTAAGAAAGCATAAATTGTTAAAAAAGTCGGAAAGCATAATATGCAAAAAATGATCATACTGGGACAAAACTCAAACAATATGCCCGCAAAACGATGGGCAATTGTATTGGCAAGATTAGATTTTATAACTGGAATAGGCCGAATAAGCTGCATGGCCATATCACCGGTTTGAATCCCCCGCGATATATCATCATCAGTCTTGTTCCAGATAAAATTCCAAATAAAATTACTTGCTGCAAAATACCAGATCATTTGAGTAAGAGTATAACTCAACAATACATGTGTCTTATTGTATGAATATATAGCTGTAAAAAGAGCCATGTTAATTAAAAGTAAAATTGGATCTATCATAAAAGTAATCAAAAAAACATAACGATAAAAAATCATAACTTTAAAGTTATATTTTATCATTGTAAAAAAAACTTTCATATATTCCCTTTATATTCCTGAAACAATCAAAATTAATGGCATGTTACCTATCAAAAACAATTCAAATATTTGTTATTTAATTGACTATAAGATATTTCAATTTTTGTATTTTTGAATTTGATTTTTCCAGATTGAAATAATCAATTAATTTTGTATTATCATTATCTATTAATTGTGGTACCGCTGCTTCCAGGCTGGCAGTAATGACTTTAATCTTGTTATCATGGCAAAATTTGATAAAATCATTAATCCTTTTTATCCGTATATCATTATTCGAATTTTCCGAATACCAATTTGCCGAATTTCTTTCTATTTTATGTTCCCAGGAAACGCCGTAATATTCCTGATTAATAAACAGATCACTTTCCTTTTCGACCTGGCAGCCAACGCCCGGAACTATTTCAGTAATCCAATCCCTATTTCTTAATACAAACTGCAATGTTTCCTGAAATAGTTCATCAGTCTCGGTCGGAAACCCGATAACCATATATATCTGCATATCTATACCGCAAGCATTTGCATCCTTCAGTATTCTTTCGGCAACCTGTATTTCATAATGTTTTCTCATTGATTTAACCACAGAAGGCGAACCGGATTCTATCCCGAGCATCAATTTCTTACATCCAGCCTTTTTTAAAAGCTTTAAATTTTCCAAGGTTAACGGATTGGATGCTGCAATCTTTCCCACCCATTGAATATTAGTTTCATTTTCAATCAATAATCTGCATAACTTCAATAATTCCGGGATCCTTGCATTAATAAGTGAGTCCAAAAAAACAAATTCGCGCGGCTCTCCGTTATTTTGAAAGGCACCATATCTTTCTTTATGCTCTACAAACTCCTGGAAAATACTTTCAGCAGAACGCGCCCTAAAAGAATTCCAGAATTTTGTTTCTGTACAAAAAATACAACGATTAATACATCCCCGGCTACCCAGTATTGGAACACATTGATAGTTATATTTATTATCCAGAAAATTTTGAAATTCCGGGATTGGGAGTTTATCCAGATTCTTTATCCTTGAGCGTTCGCCAGTATCAACAATATTTTCTCCCATACGGAAAACAAGACCTTGTATATTCTGAAAATTATCATAATCCTGCTGGTTCCAGAATTGTGAAACCTTCGGATTTTTATTAGCAATTTCATCTAGTTGTTTTAAAACTTTTTTATTTCCATTAAAAAAAGATCCGGCTAATCCACAATTTATTGCATCAAGTAATTCGGGCAAACTTTCCTCACCTTCACCCTTGATTATAAAATCCACACAGTCAAATACTGCATATTTTGCTGAAGCTTCAGGACCGCCGAGAATTATAATTTTTTGGGGATTACGGGATTTAATTTTTTTAGCCAGTTCAAAAGTCGAATACACATTGGAATAATACATTGAAAATCCGATAATTCCTGCATCGTTTTCTGCCAATTCTTCGGCATATTTGTCCAAATATGGTTCAATAATGGGTAAAACGTCTGATTTATAATCTTCAAATTTTGACCATTTCCTGGAATATTTCGAACAAATTTCTTTTTCCGGGAAAGTTAAAGATGAACGGATTTCAATGTTTAAATCCATCTGTATTGCCTGGTAGCCACAAGCATTTAAACTTGCAGTTAAATATGCTACTCCAACATGAGGATGATCATTACCACATAATGGCATTGTAATTAAAAATATTTTTTTATGATTCATAATGCGCTCCCTGAAAAATTAAATATTTTTTTAAATATGTTACGCAATTATTTTAAATTTTCCCTTAATTAGGCTTATTACCATGCACTTATCTCAAAATTATGTCAAATCTCTTGCCCTCAAAGGCAACAGACAGAAAAAATTATTACCAAAATCAATTTAGCTGAATAAGCCACCAACATCTTTTAAATATATTAAAATGAATATCAAATTATTGGCCCATTCATTAATAAATAAATTTTTGAAAAACATTTCTCAAAATGCTGTCGAAACTAGCTATTTTCAAAATATGCTTTTTGTATAATTTTATTTTTAAATAAAAAATTATTTACTATATTTGCTCAAAAAAAAAATATCTATTATTACCAAAGCGAAGAGGCTTATTACCAGAATACCTTGATATAATTTTTATTTAAAGCGGGTAATAAGTATATGAAAAAGCTCTTTTTGTATATAGTCCCCCCCTGACTATTTTTAAATTAAATTGCAATGGCTCATTCCGACAGATTTTTTTTGCAGAATGTAAATTACTTATATTTAAAATATTATAAATATTCTTTTCTAGGGTAGATCAAAATTCAAATTATACTTAAAAGTATTCCATTTGACCGTCATGCCACAAAAGCAGGTTAACCATTTTAATGCCAGGGGAGAGGAGGATAAAATATTCAGATTATTTAAAGCAGATAACATGGAGCTTTTTATGTTTTGCCAAATTATTTTTCCAAAACATTCAAATTGCCTGCCATACCTTAACTCGTGGATAATTTTATTTACATTTGAAATTCACTCTAGCAGGATAATAGCAATTCATTTATGATAGGGAAATTGGAAATTATTCAAAAAAAAATTTGAATAAATCTTCTCTATTTTCTGCACCTGTTTTTTGATAAATATTATTTAAATGAATCCTTACAGTATGAAAAGATATGTACAATTTTTTACTTATATCATTATTGGTATATCCCTTTATTACATGCAACAAAATTTCTTTCTCACGGGAAGTAAGGTTAAAAGATTTACTAAGTTTTCCAAAATGCTCAATATCAATTTTTGCCTTTTTTTTTGTGTCTTTTCTTAAATTTGTATTTTCATATGATAGTATTGCATGACTTAGAATC
>JBJKSS010000477.1:0-7962 GCA_046703745.1 Spirochaetota bacterium | reverse complement strand
TGTCTTACATTACCATGGTCATTTATGACATAGTAAATTTCAGGAAGAAAACAGGTTTATATCTTTTTTTATCATGCATTATTCTGACTCTGGTAATTTTTATATGCTTGTTCCTCGCCGGCAGAATGTATGATATGAGCTGGGATGGTTTGGATTATCATCAAACAGCCATTATAAAATTGGCCGGCGGATGGAACCCCGTCTATCAGCAATTAAGTCAAAATATTGCTTTCGACCCGCAGGTTTCCGTCTGGGTAAATCATTATCCCAAGGCTTCATGGATAATAGCGGCAAATATTTATAAATTGACCAATTTTATAGAATACGGGAAGGCAATAAATTTCATTGTGATATTCGGAGTTTTTTTTCTTTCTTTGGCGTTTTTGTTAACTCTGAAAAAAATAAACCTGAAAAAATGCTTATTGCTGGCTTTTGCCGTCAGTTTGAATCCGATAGTGATGACACAATTATTCAGTTTTTATACGGACGGGCTGATGGCCTCATTGCTAACCTCTTTAATTATTGTTTGTCTTTTAATAATTTTTGGCAAACGAAGGGATAAATTCATCTACATAATTTTGATATCCGCAGCAGTTTTAACCATCAATCTGAAATTTACAGGACTGGCATACACTATATTTATCCTTGCCGGGTTATGCCTGGGTATATTATTATATTCAAAAAACCTGAAATTATTAATCAGATTTTCAGTTTTATCATTTATTATTATTTTTGCAAGTGTTGCGTTCTTCGGATATTCTCCATATATCACAAACTGGCAGTCAAAAGGCAATCCTTTTTATCCTCTGGTTGGCAGGGATCGAATAGATATCATATCGATGAATGAACCGCGAAATTTCAAAAATCACAATCGTTTTGAAACTTTTGCCGTTTCGTTATTCTCATCCACCGCAAGCAGGTTTAATCCGGTAAAAAATGATTTCGGGCCAGGTATTTTTAAATTCCCGTTCATCCTGCTTCCTGAAGAGATGTACGACATGGGAGGGGGCGATGCAAGAACCGGAGGATTCGGGCCGATGTTCAGCGGTATATTGATAATATGCATACTGTCATTTGTCCTGCTTATTATAAATTTTATCAGGACAAAAACACGATATTACATTATGATTTTGACCTTGATATCCGGATATATAACATTTTCGGTGTTGATAAATCCGGATTGCTGGTGGGCAAGGTATGTTCCGCAATTTTGGCTCGTTCCATTTGTGACGCTTGTTTTCAGTTATATTGCAGCTCAAATCGTAAAAAACAAATTAAACAGGGGACTCGAAACTTATTTACTCTCTTTTCTTTCATTGGCATTGATCGGCTTTTTGATCGGGAATTCATTAATAGCATACTCAGGGCATTATTTAAACACTTCGTTTTTAAACAAGGCAATGCTTGCCGATGTTGATTATATGAAGAAATCAGACAGGAAAATCGTCCTGTTCCTGCCGAAATTCGAAAATGCCACAAGAGTAAAGTTTAAATACTGGAAAATCAAATTCAGTGAAGATTATTCAAAAGGCTTCCAGGGAAAAAACAAATTGGTACCTGAAAACCGTTTTTTGAATTATTTTCAGGATACTTGTTCAGAATCGAAAAAATTCGTCTGGACCTACGGACTTTGCGAAGCCTGCATTCCCAAATAATTCTTCCTGATTAAAAAACATCCCGATTCTTTTGTCCCGCACCTGTTTTTATCTAAAATCATCAAATAAAGGTGCGGGATTGAAAGAATTATGTTATTTTTTAATTTTCGAATGTTTTGCTTCTTTTTCCTTTTTTAACGGCTTTTTTTACATCGATATTTTTAACTTCAATCAGCGCTGCTTTTTTCAATTTTCGTTTTTCAAAGAAGGTTTCCATTGCATCATAAACTACCGGAACGACAATAAGTGTCAAAAAGGTTGAAGTTAACAACCCCCCGATAACAGTCATTGGCAGGGCCTGCCTGCCGCTTGAACCTTCATTCAATCCGAAGGCAAGAGGCAGCATGCCGGCTATCATTGTAAATGAAGTCATCAATATGGGCCTTAACCTTATCGGGCCAGCATGAAGGAGGGCATCCTTTATAGAAAGCCCCTTCTCCCTCTGCTTGTTTGTAAAGTCTATCAATAGTATGGCATTTTTTGCAACAAGCCCGAATACCAGTAATAGCCCTATATAACCGTAGATATCGAGATCGACCCCGGTCATTAACAGTGCCAAAAATGATCCGATTATGGCCAATGGTATTGAAAGCATTATATAAAATGGTTGTGCCAGAGAATTATACAATGATGCAAGGATCATATACATGAAGATCAACGCCAGGAGCAATGCAAGCATCATCTGGATTACCAGATCGGCAAAATCTTTTTGCTGACCGACAAATTCATACTTGTATCCGGAGGGCATTGCGATATTTTTATTCAAGGCTTCCCTTGCAGCAGCTATAACCTTGGTCAATGAATAGCCTTTTGAAATATTTCCGGTGATCTGGATTATCCTTTGATTACTTTCCCTTCTGATTTCCAGCGGTGAGGAAGAATATATCAGCTTTGTGAATGACGACAAGAGGACTTTTTTGCCTGTTTTTGTGGTTATCATCATATTGGCATAGTCCCTAGTCGAATTCCTCTGATCTTCATTCAAACGGAATATGATATTATAATCATAGTCACCTATGGTATAAGTTGAAACTGTTGCCCCCTGGATCAGGTCTTTTAAAATATTGCCGAGATCCTGGGCCGTAACGCCGACTTTTTCAGCCTTGATATTATCGAGTTTTATAACCAACTCCGGAGTCCCAACCCTGAATGATGAATTAATATCTGTAGCTCCGGGAACTTCGGATAAAATTTTTGTAAACTGATATGATAAGGTTTCCAAAACCTTCAAATCGTTTCCATAAATATTGAGGTTTATAGGATCCCTTCCTCCACCGTGTCCGCCGCCGAAAGAACTTTGCTCACTAACAAAAAATGAAATATCCTTAGCATAATTTTTACCTATAAATATCCTTACATCCTTGATCATATCCTGGGTGGAGATTTTCCTTTTATCCAGAGGTTTCATTATAACTCGGATCGAAGCTTTTTGTGACTGGTCACTGGAACCTATAATTGAATAATAAATTTCTATTCCTTTCTTTTTCGATAAAAATTTTTCTATGTTTTTGGCATAATAGTCAATTTTATCAAGAGGCGCACCGGGGTATGTTTCAATGGATATTTGAAACATGCCGTTATCATTGTAATTCATGAAATTCTGTCCAATAAACCTGGATAAAAACACCATTATTACAAATAATGCCACAACCGAGATCAATACCCGGGCTTTATGATTAAGACTCCAATCGAGAACATCCCTGTATATTTTGTTTATTAAGCTGTAAAACCTGTTCCAGCCATGTGAGAGCCTTGAAAATAATTTTGCAATACCGGTCGGATTTTCTGAAGGCTTTTTGTACCAGTACGCGGAGAGCATCGGTGCACTTGTGAATGCATCAAGCAAAGAAATGCACAATGCAAAGGCTACCGTCAGGCCGAATTGCCTGAAAAACTGACCGGCAACTCCCTGTAAAAAGGAAATAGGTATAAAAACAGACAATATTGATAATGTTGTAGATAATACGGCAAGGCCCACTTCCATAGTACCTTTGGAAGCGGCCAGCTTGGGAGGTTCACCAAGTTCTATATGTCTGAATATATTTTCACGGACTACAATGGAATCATCTATAAGCAAACCTACCGCAAGGGATAGTGAAAGCAATGTCATGGTATTGATTGTAAATCCGGCAATAAATACCAGAAAAAACGCACCCATTAAAGAATTGGGCAATGCAATGGCAGTAATGATTGTAGACCTGAAATTCCCAAGGAAGAGCCATACAACAACTATTGCAAGCAGTGCCCCTAAAAGAATGTCCTGCTGCACTCCATTGACACTTCTTTTGATATTGACGGATGTGTCATGCACAACCGTAATATTAACATCTGAAGGCAGATCCTTTTGAATGACTCCGACTTCATTGATTATATTTTTTGCGACCTTTATTGTATTCTCGCCGCTTTGTTTGTAAACTCCGAACAATACGGCATTCTTACCGTCTACCCTGGCCCTTATCAGTTCATCGGTTTTTGTTATCTCAATCTTTGCAAGATCCTTTATTTTTAAAATCTTATTATTTTTTGTCGTTAATGTTATGTTCCCAATATCATTAATACTGTCGGCCTTTCCATAAACCCTGACAGTTACATATTTTTCCGTGCCTTCGATTGTGCCGACAGGAATGCTTATGTTTCGTGCAACAATAGCATTGGTAATCTGGGAATAAGTTATTTGATTTGCAAGTAACAATGACTTGTCAATGGTTACCTTGACTATTTTATCAAGCCCGCCCCAAATACTTAATCCTCCGACTCCTTCTGCCGACTGGATTTTTGGCTGAATAACATTCTTCAACATATCGGTTAAATCTTCACGATTTCTGTTGCCTTTAATCGACAGCACAACTATCGGAATATCATCCGTAGAAAACCGCCTTATTCGCGGCATTGTCAGATCCTGGGGCAAAAGCGGCATCGTTGATTCGACAAGTTCACGCACCTTCAGTTCGGCGAATTTCAGATCGGTTCCCAATTTAAAGGCAACAGTTATTATTGAAACTCCTTCCCTGGTGGTTGATGATAGTGAATCCAGCCCTTCAACTGTGCCCAATGCGTTCTCAAGAGGTTTGGTGATCAGGGTTTCCATTTCTGCAGAAGATGCTCCGGGATAGTCTGCTTCTACAATAAGATTGGGAAAATCCACATCTGGAAGCAAATCTACCGGTAATTTTAAATATCCTACAAGCCCGAGCGTTAAAATCGCAATGATAATCATGATAATAAATATGGGCCGTTTTATCGACATATCAGCAATATTCATATAATTTCCTTTTTAAAACAAATCTTATTCAAAAAATTCTATCATTCAATCAAATCAAATTTTATTTTACTATTTTTAATGCGGCACCGTTATATACCTTGAAATTGCCGTCATTAATTATTTGATCGCCTTCTTTTATGTCTCCAATAATCTCTTCCTTACCGTCCCTGGAAAAACCGGTTTTAACATTCAACATCTTTGCCTTGTTGTTCCGGTTCAAATAAATGTAGGTTGTATCCTGCCCCATTAAAATACAACTTTCCGGGACGACGAAAGCCATCCTTTGATCAATTTCAATCTCGATATTTACAGACATGCCGATAACAAGCTTCCTGTCTTCATTATTCAGACGGATTGTAACGTATCCTGAGAATGTATCATTATCAATATATGGCGTAACGGAATCAACTTTTGCATTCACATGAAGATCAGGAGAGTAATCTGATGTTATGAATACCGGCTGATCCTTTTTTACCCTCAGCAGGTCCCTTTCGCCAAGTGTCACGATAATTTTCACTTTATTGATGTTGGCAACTTCTGCAACCGGCTGGTTAGCAGCAACAAAGGCCCCCTTGTCCTGATAATATAATTTTGTTATTATTCCACTGATGGGGGATTTTACAGGGGCCTCAGCGTACTCACTTCCTGGTATGTTTCTGTCAATATCTGCTATATCAAAATCCTTTGTAACGTAATCGCCTTCTTTCCTGTTATTCCTTAAGAAAATTCCCGAAACATTATTGGACGGGTAAACTTTTACCTGGGGATCACCTTCAACTATTGACTGGGCGAATATCGTCTCTTTAAGCAATGTTTTCTTGGCTGTTATAACGCTTACAGTAAAAGAATTTTTAAAAGCTTTCTGATTTTCCTGTTTGATTTTTATTGATATTCTTACTGCCAGGATAATGACTATTACCGCAATTACAGCAAAAAGAATCCCTAAAAGTGCTTTTTTTCTCATGATTGATTCCTTATATTAAGATTATTTTCATAGATTTAATTGTAATTATTTAAATAACCGTTTATCATACTAACAAACATGTCTTAAATACCAATTAATTATTTCTTAAAAATTTCTTAATTATGATTGATAATATACAAGAAACATTTTTACATATTTACTTGAATTGATTTTTTTAAAAATTACACTAATTATACAATATGTATAATTCAATAAAGCCGCCCGGTTTCGGTAACTATTCGAATTTCCCTTTTGCAAAGTGAAGCTGGCTCTCAAAAGATTCATCGACGCTAATGTACCCGATACCAGGGGTAAGCGAAATCAATTCCCTGTTTTCATTCATGGTAACCAGGGCAATGTTGAACCCGAACTCCCTGCCTTTTTTCAATTCAAGCGGCTCGATGACCTTTTGCGGAATTGCTATCTCATATATAAGATTGCCGCCCGACTGTGTTATGTTGAATACGATGCCGTTTTTTCCCATATCCAGCTCTTTTCCTTTTATCCTGTCATATACGACATACTTCCCGCCGGTATGGATAAATTCCATCTGTGTATCGTCATTTTCATCCGAGAGTTCCCGGTTGTTCTTATCAAGGGCAAGGATCACGGCATCATTGAAAATCAGTTCATCCTTGCCTTTTTTCAGGGTTTTGTTAAAAATTACAATCCCCATATAGAAATATTTGTCGTTATATGACAAATAGTAATCCGCCAGATTTTTTTTATCATCATCATATAATGCAATTGGTTTGACAGATTTCCATTCATCAAGCATGCCGTCGATTGTCAGTCTCTTTTTCATTCTTCTTATAATGTAATGTTTTTTAAAAACCAGGTCTTTGGTAAAAACAAGATCATGAGTAAGATTGAATTCCAATTTGGGATAATTTGACAGATCGATATTCGTATTCTGCAAATTAATATCGAAATGATAAAATTTTGTTTGGCCCGGTACCAGAGAGATTTTTAATTTTTCAGGTTTTATTCTGTAAACATTGCTGTCATAACTCCATTGTGCATCGCCTGCAAGATTATATGTATAGGGATTGTGCAGCTTTATTTCCACAGAATCCCTGCGTGCTGCAATTATGTTTTCATAATTAATTTTTGCATGCCCGGTGTTTTCTTCTTCAAAAATATGATTTTTTGATACATCGGCCTCTTCATCGGACATTGACGAATCTTTTGTTATGACCCGTACATTGGCAATGTCATCTTTAACATCCACGAGTATGAAATGATGTCTGCCGCCGAAATCTCTGTACCACCTGTTTAATTCCGCACCGCCGCCGCCCGTGATATAACATTTAATCCCGTCGATCTCCTGTGTCGGGCCATAGGAATGCATGTGGCCGGCAAAAATTGCCCTGACATTGAAGCTTTTAAAAAGAGGCATGACTTCATTCATCCAGAAATCCACGTACTTTCGCCGTGTCCTGCTCTTCGATTTGTCCCACAACGGAAAATGCAGGAAGACATAGATATTTTTTGATTTGTTTTTCAACAGGTCATTCTTTAGCCAGTTAAATTGATCAGGACTGATATATCCCCATTTTGCCCCTTCACTTGAATCCAGCAAAATGAAATGGCTGTTTTGATAAATAAAGGAATAATACATTTATTTGAAAATGTTATCATATAAAGCTTCGCCTTTTTTTGAAAAAATATCATGATTGCCCGGAAGCTGGTAATATTTATATTTGATGCCGGAGATTATCTGTTTGTATTTATCCCAGATATTTGCCTTGTCCCTGCTGCCATAGCCTATAATCAAATCGCCGACATTAATTATGAAATCCGGATGATAATCATCGATCCTGCCCAAAAGCTTGTTGAAATTGCCATAATCATTCGTACCCAGCGGAGGCCTGGTGTCCCCCATGACGACAAAGCTGAAGCTGTCGGGAAAAATCAAAATTCCAGTCAACATTAAGAAAAAAGCAAGAATGTTTCTTTTCATATCAGCCGCCTGCGATAAATGCAAAAAATCATGTCACCTGTATTTCAACCCGGACAAAAATTTAACCAGTTTAAAAAAAACTATATTGATCAATCCTGCGGTCAGGGTTATTAATATA
>JBJKSS010000476.1:0-3581 GCA_046703745.1 Spirochaetota bacterium | reverse complement strand
ATAAAATACCAATTTTTACAACAGGGGTAACCATATTAGCTTCAAATATTTAAAAAAGATAACTTCGGCAGAAGAAATAATAAAAGAACTTCCTCTTGATCCGGAGCTGTCCGAAATTAAAAAATCCAGAGATGAAAATATTAAAGATGTTTTTCTGGGAAAATCCGACAAGCTCGTTTTGATAATCGGCCCATGCTCAGCCGACAATGAAGATGCTGTATGCGAATATGTCAACCGCCTTGCAAAAGTTTATGACAAGGTCAGGGAAAAACTGATAATAATTCCCAGGATATACACAAACAAGCCGAGAACCTCCGGTGAGGGCTACAAAGGCATGCTGCATCAGCCTGACCCCCTGGATGAGCCCAATATCAATGAAGGGATAAAGGCAATAAGGAAAATGCACATCAGGGCCATAAGGGAAACAGGACTTTCCGCTGCCGATGAAATGCTCTATCCCGATAACTATCCGTTCCTGGAAGATCTCCTGTCGTATGTGGCGGTCGGGGCGCGCAGTGTTGAAAACCAGCAGCACAGGTTTGCCATAAGCGGTATAAATATTCCGGCAGGCATGAAAAATCCTACAAGCGGGGACATGAATGTAATGCTTAACTCCGTATATGCAGCGCACATACCGCATGTTTTCAGCTACAACGGCTGGGAAGTGGAAACAACCGGCAACCCCCTGACCCATTGTGTGTTAAGAGGAGCGATGAATCATTACGGCATAAATATCGCCAATTATCATTATGAAAACCTTGTTGAGCTTAGTGCAATGTACAAAAAACGATCCCTGCCAAACCAGGCTGTAATAATAGATACAAATCATGCCAATTCAAACAAACAGTTCAGGGAACAACCGAGGATCGTTTACGAAGTATTACAGAATATTAAAAATTCCGGTGAGCTTAAAAAAATGATAAAGGGTTTCATGATTGAAAGTTACATCGAAGAAGGCGCTCAGGATATAACTGGAAATGTTTTCGGGAAATCAATTACCGATCCGTGCCTCGGATGGAATGATACTGAAATTCTTATTTACAAAATTGCTGATCTTCTGTAGGTTTGAGGGAAAAGATATGGCTGAAATAAAAGTGAATCTCGTTAAACAGATTGATAATTCGTATAATATCGTCATCGGCAGCCGCATTCTCGATCAGCTTCCGGCGCAGGTTAAAAAAGTCGTAAATTCAAAAAAAATTATTATAATCACCGACTCAAATGTGGCAAAATATTATCTCCGGCAGGCCGAATCATCTTTCATTAATGAAGGCTTCAGGGTGCTCACATACATATTCAGGGCAGGTGAAAAATCGAAAAGCCGAAAGACCAAGGAAAAAATCGAGAATTTCATGCTGCAAAACAATGTTGACAGAAGCTCATGCGTCGTCGCGTTAGGCGGCGGAGTAACGGGCGATATGGCCGGGTTTGTTGCGGCAACCTATTGCAGGGGCATACCGTTTGTGCAGGTGCCCACAACACTTTTGTCGCAGGTTGATTCGTCAGTCGGAGGCAAAGTCGCGGTCGACACTGTTCATGCAAAAAACATGATCGGTGCCTTTTACCAGCCCAAACTGGTATTTATCGACACCGAAGTATTACGGACCATACCCTTGGGCTTGAGGCTTAACGGAATAGGAGAAGTTATCAAGCATGGAACAATCCTTGACGCTGGACTTTTTGATTATATAGAAGCGAATGTTGACAAAATCAGGAATTATGATCCTGAAGCAATGAATATAATAGTTGAAAAAAACTGCAACATGAAACGGGCGGTGGTCGAAGCCGATGAGAAAGAAGCGGGCCTGAGGAAAATCCTGAACTTCGGTCACACAATTGGCCATGCCGTCGAAGCACTTTCGAATTACAAAATCAGTCACGATGAATGCGTCATGATCGGCATGTATTACGAAGCATTATGCGCCAATTCAATCGGATTTCTCGGTTCTGACGACCTTGACAGGATCATTGCGCTGATTAAAAAATTTTTACCTGAAATAAAAATACCGAAAAATATTAAAAAAGAAGAAATAATAAGGAAAACCTACCTTGATAAAAAAGTGTCCAACGGCATCGTCAAATATGCCTTGCCCAAAAAAATTGGACATACAGAATACGATATTGTTATTGATGAAAAAATCATAAAAGATGTGCTTTATAAATTTGCTTGAATAAATTTTAATCCTGCAAATCAACCAGATAATTATACAAATTTTTAAGCCTGGTTATGTTTTTTATAATCTCATCGGCGAGCCCGGAAGAAAAAACGAGATCATCAAGCTCAAGGCTGCGGGTAAGATAAAACGACTTCTTGTTGTAATAACTGTCTATCCTTTTATCCCTGCTTCCGGGGAAAGGTTTTTTATAATCATCGCCCTCGACATCAAAATAGCTGCCGATCGGTTTTATTGCATCCAGGAAAGCTTCATGATCCAAATTGACTTTTTTTCTGAAAGCTTTCATTGTGTCGATTGATGCCGAGTAATACCCCATGCCGAACCTGTACCCTTCAAGCATCAGTTCGAAAAAGAAGCACGGATGATCCTGCCAGTTTTTTATGCGCCTCCTGAATGTGATCCACATATTGTTGCGGTACGGCGATTTGTCCTTCGAAAATCGCGTATCGCGGTATATCCTCGATATCGTCCTGTCAACCTTCGGTGTTGTTTCAAACTGCGGGTCGATTGACAGCATCGTTTCGGCAAGATCGGTCACGAGATTTTTCATCGGCTCGAGAAGATACTTCTCGTAATCACTCCTGTGTTCCTCGAACCATGTTTTGTAGTTGTTCATGCCGAGATCGAGCATGAACTGGATTGTTTCGGGATAGAATCCGTTAAAGCTTTTTTTATTATTCATCTTGATTCCTCCGAATTAAACCTGTAGCTTTTTCAACAATCATTTTATGCCGGTCAGATTATCAAGAATTCTCTCAAGGTAATTCTCGAAATCATCTATTTCGGATTCCTTGAAATTCTGATAAAACAGATTATTCATTTCATCGGATACGGACAGGTATTTTTTCTGCAATTTTCTGTCTTTTTCCGTTCGTTGTATAATTATTTTTCTGCGGTCTTCCTTTGACGGCATCCTTGCAATGAAACCGTCTTTCTCGAGCCTGTCCAGCATGCTTGTCAGGGTTGATTTTTCAAGCTGGGTTTTTTGGGATAGCTCGCTGATCGGAATATTATCCTTTTCCCAAAGAGCGAACAGTATCCTTCCCTGGCTCGAATTGATTTCTTCTATTTCATATTTTTTGAGCAATTTGTTGAATATTCTTCCGGCCACCTGGTGAATTTTGGTAATCAGAAAACCGCCTGATCTCAACTTCTTCATCGCTTAATCCTCCGGTTTTATCGTGAATACGCTCAAACTTCCGTAGGCCTTGATCAAATCGGGCTTGAGGCACAAAACCGTATAATCCTTATCCTCGAATCCGCCGGGATAATACATTTCCCAGCCCGTCTGCCAGAGCATTTTCCTGACTGACGGATGAGTCGCGATTTGCAGTATGCCGCTTGCCATTACTCCCTGCCAGTTTTCTGGAGCACAATAGTTTACAGACACACGGGGATTATTCC
>JBJKSS010000475.1:0-5272 GCA_046703745.1 Spirochaetota bacterium | reverse complement strand
CCATAATGCTTATGGCAAAAAAGGTACAGACTGAAAAATAATTCAGGCGTTTTACGGCCTGATTTTACAAAAAAAATTAACGGGGTAATAAAATGCTCAGCATTTCAAAATTATACTGCAACACCGTCGAGCCTGCGGACTACCTCCGCTACGGCAGGGAGGCGAACTAAATACCGTCCCACCTGCTTCATTACGCAACAACCAGGAAACCAGTGATAGTCTGGAACATCACAAGGACGTGCAACCTCTCCTGCCTGCACTGCTATTCAGGATCGGATGCAAAAAAGGCGGACAATGAAATTGGAACCGAAGAGGCAAAAAAAATCCTCGACGACCTGGCAGGATACGGCGTGCCCGTGGTTTTGTTTTCCGGCGGTGAGCCGCTTATAAGGAAGGATATTTTTGAGCTTGCCCGCCATGCAAGACAAAACGGCCTGAGGGTTGTGTTTTCGACAAACGGCACACTGATAGTTGAAGAACGCGCGCCAAAGATAAAAGAAATCGGCGTTTCATATATCGGGATCAGCCTTGACGGACTGGAGGAAACAAACGACAGGTTCAGGAACGGCAGCGGGCTCTTTCTGAAAGCGTTGGACGGCATCAAAAACTGCATGAAGCATGACATAAAAGTGGGACTGCGGTTCACGATCCACAGGGGGAACATGAACGACATCCCGGGCATATTCGGAATGATCGGGGAATACGGGATAAAAAGAATCTGCTTTTATCATCTCGTAAACACAGGCAGGGCGTCATCACTTTTGAATTCAACCCTTGCACATGAAGAAACCCGGGAAGTGCTGGATTACATAATCAGCCGCACCGGTGAAATCCATAAAAGCGGGAACAAGGTTGAAGTGCTTACGGTTGATAACCATGCAGACGGCCCGTATCTTATTCTCAGGATGAAAAGGGAAAACCATCCGTTTGCCGAAGAAGCGTTAAACCTTCTCGAATGCAACAGGGGCAATAACTCCGGCACGGGCATAGGATGTATTTCGTGGGACGGCGAAGTATATGTCGACCAGTTTTCAAGGAACCGCTCCCTGGGCAATGTGAAAAATGCAAAATTCGGCGATATATGGGAAAACCCGTCCAACAAATTTTTGCAGGCCATGAAAGACAGGCACAGCTTCCTGCCGGAAAGATGCTCAAAATGCAGGTGGCTCCCGATCTGCAACGGCAATTTCAGGGCAAGGGCCGAAGCTTCTTCCGGCGAATTATGGGGCATGGACCCCGCCTGCTACCTTACGAATGAAGAAATATTTAAAGGATAAAAAACGATTTATGAATGTCACCGATATCAGCCCGCATTTGATCGCATTTGAAATGACGAGAAACTGCTATTTAAACTGCAAACATTGCCGTGCCGCTGCCGGCAGGATAAACACTGACGATGAACTTTCAACCGGAGAAATTTTCAAGATACTCGACAATATCGGCCAGCATTACTCGCCGATAATAATCCTCACCGGCGGGGAGCCAATGACAAGACCCGATATTTACGAGATAGCAAGGCACGGCGCAGGCTTGGGTTTGAGAATGACAATGGCGCCGTGCGGCATGCTAATCGATGAACAGACGATCAAATCTGTCAGGGAGTCCGGTATCCGGAGAATCAGCCTCAGCCTTGACGGTGCAACAGCGGAAACCCATGACGGGTTCAGGCAGACAAGGGGTTCATTCGACAGCATAATAAATGCGGCAAAACTCGCTGCTGCAAACGATGTCGAATTCCAGATAAACACAACCGTGCATAAAAACAACATAGATGAAATACCGGCCATCCTGGAGCTGGCGGTGAAGCTCGGGGCGAAATCGCTCCATCCGTTCATCCTCGTTCCTGTCGGCAGGGCAAAAAAAATGGATCTTAATGAAATAACGCCGGAAGAATACGAATCGCTGCTTGAGTGGTTCGCAAGAATGAGGGACAGTGCCCCGATTTTTTTCAAGCCGACATGCGCACCGCATTATCACAGGATCATCGCCCAAACCGGAAAGCATAACGGCCCGAAACATGAAACCAGCGGCAGCGGAATGCATTCCATGACAAAGGGCTGCATGGGCGGCTCGACATTCGGCTTCATCTCCAGCACCGGCGGTGTGCAGATATGCGGTTTCCTCGATATCAGGGCGGGCAGCCTGCGCTCCTCTGATTACGATTTTCATCATATATGGAACACTTCCGAATTTTTGAAGGAAATCAGGAATACGGACAATTATCATGGCAAGTGCGGTTACTGCGGTTATAAAAAAATCTGCGGCGGGTGCAGGGCAAGGGCCTATGCATACCACGATGATTACCTAGCAGAAGAGCCGCTGTGCCTCTACGCTCCCTGTCAGGAGAATACGTTATGAGCGATTTAACAAAAAACTATCAATCCTACACACTCGATGACGTTGACAGATATTTGATAAACATAATGCAGTCCGCATTCCCGCTGAAGGTCAGGCCATATAAAGAAATAGCAAGGGTCACCGGCCTCCCGGAGAATGAAGTCCTGCGCAGGGTGAATAACCTTTGCAGCATGAAAATCATCAATTTCATCGGGGCGGTTATTGATACCAGGGCAATCGGGTTCAAGAGCCTTCTCGCCGCATTCAGGGTTAAAGACGATATGATCGATGAAGCGGCGGGCATAATAAACTCGCATCCGGGAGTTTCACACAACTACCTGAGGGATGCCTGTTACAATGTCTGGGTCACGATAGCCGTACCGCCGGGCACAGATTTGCACGGCACGGTAAAAAAAATAGCAGGAATGACCAAAACAGATGAATACCTGGAGCTCCCCGCCTTAAAAACATTCAAAATAAACCTTAACCTTGATGCCGGTAAAAACACCGGCGCCGCAATTGAAAGATGCGAATACAGGGAAAGAAACAGCCGCTGCGACGGCGGAATAACCGGTGCCGACAAAAAACTTCTTCGATACATCCAGGAGCCCCTGCCCGTGGTTTCGAACCCGTTCGCTTCGATTGCAGCGAGCCTTGGAACTTCCGAAGAAAATGTTGTTGATGCGGTCAGGGCATTGATAGACAGGGGGATCGTAAAAAGAGCCGGCGCGATAGCCTCGCACAGGAAAATAGGATACACGCACAACATACTGACGTTGTGGGAAATCCCGGAAGACGAACTCGAGTCAAGCGGGCAATTTCTTGCTTCATTCAGGGATGTGAGCCACTGCTATTCAAGAACTACATACAGCAGCTGGAAGTATTCGTTGTATGCCATGATTCATTCCCAAAGCGCCGGGAAAGCGTCTTCGATAATCGAAACCGTAAGGGAGCGGCTGCACAATCCCCCGCACCTTGCCTTGCAAAGCATGAAGGAATTCAAAAAACAGAGGCTGGTTTATTTCACCGAAGCATTCGAAAACTGGGACAGGGAGCATTCCGTATAAAAATTATTTTTTTTACTTTGAAAAAAATTGTTTGACTATAAGTTTAATGTATATTATTATTAAAATAATTATAAATGTAAAATGGTCAGGGTTGCAAACTTTCCCCTATTTTTGCTCTATTATTTTAACAACCAGGTTTATTATGAATTATTTGCCGGTCTGTATTTCGCTGGATAATAAAAATATTCTGATCATCGGTGCGGGAAGAATCGCTTTCCAGAAAATCAGAATACTTGTCAATTTTACCGATAACATAACGGTACTTTCGCCCGAAATCAGCGATGATGTGGCAAATTACAACCTTAAAACCATAAAAAAACATTTTGAGCCGTCCGATCTCGAGGGCTACGACATGGTTTATTCATGCACGAACAACAGGCATCTTAACGAAGAGGTTTCCAGGGTAGCCCTTGAAAAAAAGCTGCTGGTAAATATTGTGGATTTCCCGGGCTTTAGCAATTTCATATCGCCGGCAATTTACAGACAGGATCACATGACGGTAAGCGTCTCCTCCTCCGGCAGGGACGTAAAAAAGTCTGTTCAATGGCGGAATAAAATAAAGGAATTCATGGAAAATGATCCGACTGGAAAAATATGATCACAGCTATAACCTCCGGTTCCGTGAAGAATGCCTCATGGATTTCATGCAAAATGAAAAAGAAGGCGTTTTGATCTCGACATGCAACAGGGTCGAGTTTTACCATGGAGACGGAGAAGTCGAAGAGGAAACTGTAAGGCACCTGTTCAGGCTCACCTCGGGACTGGAATCAAAACTGATAGGCGAACTTGCCGTTCAGGGACAGGTAAGGGACGCCTATACGAAAGCGGCGGAGAGGCACAGTCTGCCCGGGGAGCTTCACAGGCTTTTCCAGAAGGCCCTTCATGCAGGCAAAATGGTAAGGAACATCAGCAATATTTCAAAAGGCGCAATGTCATACGAACTGTCGGTTATCGAGATACTCAAGATGGAAAAAATCAGCCTCAAGGACAGCGTAATCACGCTGATCGGGATCAACAACCTCAACAGGATCATTCTCAAATACCTCTCCCGAAAAAAGGCATGCAACATCATCCTTGCAAACACGACCCTCTCCAGGGCAATGGAAGCTGCCGAGGAATTCCGCTGCAGGGCACTTCCGCTTTCGGAACTGAAAGACATACTCAAAATAACCGACATTCTCGTTTCATCGACATCGGCCCCGCATCTCATAGTTGAAAAAAACATTTTCCCGGAAAACAGGAAAATGCACATTTTCGACCTTGCCGTGCCGAGGGACATCGATGAAGAAATCGGTAATTACGAATGCGTGAAACTGTTCAATATAGAGGACATTGACAAAAAGATAGACCAGAACCTTCAATTAAGAAAAAATGAAATAAAAACAGCAGAAAAAATCATTGAAGACGAAGTAAAGGATTTTTTTGCAATGAAGATCAGGGGATGTGGCAAAAATGCCGGTAACTAAACTTAAAACAGGGGCAAGGGACAGCAGGCTCAGCCTCATCCAGGTCAGGGAAGTAGCCGGCATGCTCGAGGGCACAGAGTTTGAAATAACCGCTGTCAAATCATTCGGCGACATCCACAGGGAAATATCGCTCATCGACAACAACATCGATGATTTTTTCACAAGGGAGCTTGACCGGATGATCCTGGACGGCAGGATAGATATAGCTGTTCATTCTGCAAAGGATCTGCCTGTTAAGATGAATCCCGGCATCGAGGTAATCGCCCTTCTGCCAGCAGGGGACAAAAGCGACTCCCTTGTAAGCAAAAACGGCCTGAAGCTCGATGAACTGCCCGCAGGCGCAAAAGTCGGCACGAGCTCTCTTGTCAGGAAAAACCAGCTCCTGGAAAAAAGGCCGGATAT
>JBJKSS010000474.1:0-4578 GCA_046703745.1 Spirochaetota bacterium | reverse complement strand
CCTCAAGCCTGCCATACGTTTTCAAAAAATTTTTCAACCGGGAACTCATAATCAAAAAGATCGAATATTCGCCGTTAAAAGCAGAAATAACCCTTCACGATGTTGAGCTGGAAACAGCAAGCGGCAGCGCACTCCTATCGATGAAAAGTTTATTCATAAATTTTGATTTCACCAAACTCATTCACCTGAAGCTGTCTTCTTCGGCGATGATAATAGACAAATTGCAGACATACATAATCGACAGCGGGAACAACAATTTCAAATTACCAGATTACATTGAATTCAAAAATCATCATGCCGGCAGGATCAATCTCCCCTTCGATATTGAAGAAATCAACCTGATAGATACCCAGATCGGGATCATGGCAGATAATAAAATTACACCACTCATATCGGATACGAACGTTTTCATCCCAGGCGTAAGCTCTAAAACTGACCAGCAGTTGTCGCCCGAAATCAGGGGAAAATTCAACGGGAAGGACTTTTATATCAAAGGCAGCACAATAATCAAAAATGATGAATTGACCAATGTTTTCAATATCCGCCTGAAAAATTTCGATGTTTCCCAAATATCAAAATATGTACCCGATATAAAAAAAATCAAAATTGTCAGCGGCATGGTTGACACGGATATAAATATAAATTTTACAACATCGAAGAGTAAATCGCCCGTATTGCTGATTGACGGATATTTAAAAGTCTCCAATCTTGTGCTTAAAGATATCTGGCTGAACAAAAACTTTATTTCAAACGCCGACGGCAGCATAATAATCAACAGGTATGATGTATTTAACAGGGATATCGATATAGAATCGATCAATTTGACAAAGGGACAATGCAGTATTTATTACAGCAAGGACAAGAATGAAGCATCAAGCTTTTTTGTAAGAACCAATGCCCCGGCCAGACTTTTCAAGACATCGATTAATTCGTTTATCACGGATAATGCAGAAATTAATTTTTACTATAAACCATTAGATTCTGTTTATTCGTTTAAAAACACGGCAATGTCAATAAATAAATTCAAAAACTACACTAATGAGCCGGCGGAATTCAGGATTAAATCGACTGCTGACGGACTGGATCATGCGGAGGCTTCCGGAAGTTTTGTATTCAGGGAAAAAAGCATCGATTTTGATACCCTGAATGTTGCCAATTTAAATACCGGCATCTTTAAATTATTCTCCGGTAAAAAAATCAAATCACTGAACATAAAAAAATTCAACGGTTACTTAAAATTAAAACCCGGATATTATTCAATAAAGGGATACGCCGATCTCGGCAATTTTATACTCGGACTGCCGGGGAACAAAAACCTGACGATTGACAATGCGGAATTTTCTTTTGATGAATTTGATTCCCGAAGCAGCAGCATATCGATCGACTATCTTGACTGCGATTTCGGGCACTTGCCGATTTCAAGCGATGATACCACGTATATCTGCGGCATGAAGGTTGCTTTTGTTAAAAAAGAAAAACCCTACATCATATCTTTTGAAAAAGGGAAAAATGAAATCTCCCTGAACGATGTTTTCCAGATCAATGATGTTTCCGGTACATACATAACCGAAGTCAGCAAATCCCTGGATTTTAAAATTAACAACATAACGCTTAATTTAAACCTGGTCATTCACAACAATGAACGCGTTTCTTTTACTTCCAAAGCAAGGCTGGCGGTAAACAATCTTATCTGTTTTTCCGACAATATGCCCGTACTGAAAGTCAATGCAATTGATGCATCGATAGACCGTATCAAATATGCTCCCCTGTACATAAACTTCAACAGCCTGTACATTGATTCACCATCCGTTTCGGCAGAAGTGAAAAAAGATAAAAGGCTTTATATAATGTCCCTTTTTGATTTCAACCTGAAAAAAAGCACCCCGGGAATTATCATTAATATCGACAAAACCGGTATTTCCAACGGGAACATAAATTTCAGGGATTATTCGCTTGATAAGACTTTCAGCATGGACCTTGGCAATTTGAATATCAATATTACAAATTATCCTTCCAACGTATATCCCGAAGGTAATTATAATTTTGAATGCATCCTGAACGGAAGGAATAAAATAGCGTCAACAGGTGAGATACTCAACACCGGCGGCATAAAGGGAAATCTCGAAACAAAAAATGTTTCACTGCCGTTTTTATCAATTTATACGGCAAATTATATTGGCTATGATATTAAATCAGGAAACATGAATTTGAACCTGAATTTCAATATAACGGCGGACAGTCTTGAAATAAACAACCATATCGAATTGTTTGATTTTGGCATGGTACAAAACAATAATTACAGGCAGAAATACAATATTGATCTTGCGAAGTTAATCAGGTCCGCCAAGGATGACCAGGGGAGAATCATTCTTGACGTGCCGGTCAAAGGGAACTGGAACAATCCTTCGATAGACTTCAGATCAATATTCTTCGACATGTTCCTGCAGATCATTGCCAATACGGCAGGAGGAGGAGACTTAAACCAGAAATATTCAAATTTCAGGGAAGACGGCGGTTACGACATCATCGAATTTGTCCCGGGAACCGATCAATTGCTTTTTGCCGATGCCGCCCAGACACTGAAAAATCTGAAAGAAAAATCAAAGGACAATGATAAAATATTCCTGATCGAATCCTTTGTGGACAGGGAAAAGGATGCGCCTGTAATAAAAGACCAGATTTTGAAAGAAAAACTTGACAGCATGACTACCGATATAATCGCAGAAGATTCTGCCGAAGAGCTTGGCCTCCTGAAAAAAATATATGCATCCCTCTCATCGGAAAAGCTTCCGGAAAATATAACCAATGCAGATTTAAAAGAGCTCATAAAAACAAAACTGCATGTTGACGACTCGAGATACTATGCGCTTTCGTATAAAAGGACAAACACGGTAAAGGAACTGCTGATCGACAAATTCAATATCGATCCTTCCAGAATCAGGACAAGCGAAATTGACATATTTAAAAGTGATGTAAATAATCCTTCCGGAAGCAGCCTCTCGGTTGTAAAAAGCGGCAATGAGAACGATTGATAATCACTCGCCGTGATAATTTATCAGTGTATTAATCTCGTAGCCTTTCAATGCTTCTTCATAATTTAAAAACGGCAGCCCTATAATTCCGAAAAATCCCGCCACCTTGGCGCCAAGCTTTTCTACCATCATGGCACAAGCCTTCAACGTACCGCCGGTTGCGATCAAATCATCGATTATTAAAACATTCATGCCCGGCTTAATGTCCGTTTTATGAATTTCAAGCGTCGCCTCGCCGTATTCCAGGGAATAACTCTGGGAAATGGTTTCTCCGGGAAGTTTCCCTTTCTTGCGGGCAAGGGCCAGAGGCACTGACATTTTATAGGCAAGAGGCGAGGCTATTATGAACCCCCTGGATTCAACGGAAAGTATGGCATCGATTTTTTTGCCTTCATATAAAGATTCCGCCTTGTCAATGATCCACTGCAAGGCCTCGGGATTGGTAAAAATACTTGTAACATCATAAAACAAAATGCCCTCTTTGGGAAAATCCTTGACCTTCCTTATAACATCATCCAGATTGAAATCGTTCATGATAAAAAGCCTCCAAATTATTTTTGAGCATTATATTATTAGTTAATTTTTTTTTCAATAATTATTTTGTCTTGTTTGGCCAAATCATGTATCAATTATTTAAAAAATTTGGTATAATGCCCATATTATGAAAAACATTTTAAAATTAATGGCATTAATCGTACTTTTATCATGCACCACGGCAAAACCGGTTAATGAAATGCCATGTTTCGGATTCAAAATACCACCGGGTATGTATGACAATAAAAATGATGCCGTTAAATACAAATATGACAACTTTTTAATCGAAAACGGAAAAAGTTTCGGGCAGAGTGCCATAATAATAGCAATTCGCCATGTCAGCATTGACAAAAACGGAGATTTAAAATCATTCGTTGATTCGGATCAGTACCTGTTGTCCAGCGAGGTTTCAATAAAGTATGACAAGCCCTGGGATCCTCCCGGTTTTGCAGAAAAAAACATCAACTACATTGCTTACCAGTTTAATTACAAACAGCAGGGGCAGGCAGTTTATCAAAGATCGGTATACATTAAATGCCGTGATGTTGTTTATATAATATCTATGAGCGCAAAAAGCATAAAGGAACTTATTCTGGACAAAAATGATTTTTTCTGGGAAAACATTATTGCCAGGGAACGGTAAAATCGACAGTTATCTCATTTTTACGCTTTTCGTGTTTTTTGAGGGTTTGTTTGAACATTTCATCGAATATAGAAGGAAGCCCGGCTTTTAAAACCCTCACCCCTTCTTCCGTGATACCGCCTTTGGTTGCAACCCTTGCAACAGTTTCTTCAAAATTCATTTTGTTTTCTACGAATAATCTTGCAGTGCCGAGCAATGTTTTAACAACCATTTCTTCTGCATCCTCCCTGTTCAGATCAGAATGCCTCAGGCCCGAATTCAGAAATTCATTAAAAATTGCAGCAATCAAGCCGGGGGCACAGCTGGTCAGATCAGAGGCAGCCTCAAAATCATTTTCATCGATTATCTTCACCGTGCTTTTCCCCGAAA
>JBJKSS010000473.1:0-10841 GCA_046703745.1 Spirochaetota bacterium | reverse complement strand
ACATATAACGGCAGTACATGGGTTCCTGTGGGTACACCGGGATTTTCCGCAGGTGCTGCTATTTATGAAAGCCTTGCGGTAGATAATGCCGGCACGCTGTATCTGGCTTATTCTGATAATGCTTATAGTGATAAAACAACTGTGATGACATTCAACGGCAGTACATGGGTTCCTGTGGGCACACCGGGATTTTCCGCAGGACAATCAGAATGGGTTAGCCTTGCTATAGATAATAATACCGGCACACCATACGTGGCTTATGAGGATGACGTGAACAATTGGGGAGCGACAGTGATGACGTATAACGGCAGTACATGGGTTCCTGTGGGCACGCCTAATTTCTCTGCAGGAGCTGCTCTTTGGGAAAGCCTTGCGATAAATAATGGTACACTTTATCTGGCCTACAAGGATGAGGGTAACGGTGGTAAAGCAACGGTGATGACTTACAATGGCAGTACATGGAACGCAGTCGGTTCGCCTGGTTTCTCTGCAGGACAGGCTTATTGGGAAAGCCTCTCGATATATAATGGCACATTATATTTGGGCTATGTGGATTGTGCTAACGGCTATAAAGCGACGGTTATGACATTTGAATAATAGTTTTTAATTAAACCCGCAGGAATAAACTTTTCCAGCGGGTTTAATTTTTTATAGTGAAAGTTTATAATGTGAATTTGCAAGAGCTTTAGCCAAGAAAAATAATTTTCCTTTAATCGACGGTTGTCCTCCAAGGATAGAAATATCCATAAAAATTAAAACAAATCATGCTTTATAAAAATATTTTTATTAAAAAAACGCAAATTTTATTCATATCCAACGACTTAATAATCAGGTGGATATAAATTATTTTTATAAAGCGTTAAAAGAGTCTGCAGTTTTCCAACAATTCAATTTCCTTAAGTTGTAGATTGAAACAGGAACTATTGAAGGATGTCGCTTAAATATAAAAAAAATAAGCAGGTATAATAATTTTTCGGAGAGTTTTTTACTAACTGAAAATTATCTGCAAAATAAAAATAGAGGATTTAGTATGGGTAAAAATTTTCAGCTGGAAGTAATCTCAAAAGAACCAATAAGGAAAAAGCACGAAACACCATTGTTGTTTGTTCATGGCTCATGGCATGCTGCATGGTGCTGGGATGAATATTTTCTGGATTATTTTGCAGAGCAAGGTTATAGCGTATATGCTTTAAGCCTTAGAGGTCATGGGAAAAGTGAAGGCAAAAAGCAAATCAGATTTTTTCGATTGTCACACTATGTTGACGATGTAGTGCAGATAGCGGCTCAGCTTCCAAAACCGCCAGTTGTAATCGGGCATTCAATGGGGGGAGGAGTTGTTCAGAAGTACCTTGAAAAACACATGGCTCCCGCAGGTGTATTGATGGCCTCCGTCCCATGCGCCGGTATGGGGGCATGTGTCTCAAGGTTAACACTACGGCACCCGTTGGTATCCATGAAGCTCAGTTTCAGTTTGAGCATGTATAATTTGGTTTCAACAACAAAATTGGCGAGGGAAATGCTGTTTTCAAAAGATATGGATACCGAAACATTAAATAAATATTATAGCCGCCTGCAGGAAGAATCTTTTTTTGGCTTTCTGGATACAGTCTTTTTAAATCTGCCTAAACCGAAAAGGATAAAAGTGCCTATAATGGTCATGGGGGCTGAAAAAGATACAATTTTTGTTCAAAAAGAAATACAAGCCACGGCACGAGCCTATCATACCCAGGCAGTGATAATGCCTGGTATGTACCACGATATGATGCTGGATGCACGCTGGAAAAGTGCTGCTGATAAAATATTGGAATGGCTGGGAGAAAAAGGGCTTTAAATTTTGAAGCTGCCAGCAGGGGAAAATGGAAGGAGCTATTTGACTCTAGAGCAATGAATCAAATTTTTCCACGAGATTCTTGGTTGGCACAGATACATATGATGGACTTTTTTAACATAAACTTTCCTGTGCGAAGCGGATTTGTTAGTTCTTAAGTTTATACTCATATGATAAGTTCGAGAAAATAAATAAAGAAGGATTTTTTTTATGAAAAAAAACGAAATTATGACAGTCTGCATAATCGGTAGCGGTTTTATGGGGACCCAGGTCGGTTTACAATGCGCAGTTCATAATTTTAAAATTTGTCTGATGGATAAATTGACTGAAGCATTGAACAAATCAAAAAAAATGTTTGATCTGGAATTAGACAGAAGGGTATTCAGAAATTTTTTAAGCCGGGAAAGCAAAAAAGAAATTTTAAAAAATGTCTGTTTCACTGATAATTTGCGGGATGCTGTTGAAACGGCAGATTTTGTAATTGAGTCGACGCCAGAGATACTTGAATTAAAGCAGAATATATTTAGAAAGCTGGACAATATTTGTCCATCTCATACCATTTTGGCGACTACAAGTTCATCGATTCCAATTTTGAATATCGAGAATGCATTTAAACATACTGACAGGGCACTCAACATGCATTTTTACCCTCTTGTATGGGAACGCCCCATAGTTGAATTGATGAAGGGATCTTCCACTTCTCATGAAACTATGAAAAAAGCAAACCGGTTTGTAATTTCTCTTGGTTTAACGCCTTTGTTTGTTGAAAAAGAAAGCATGGGGTTTATTTTCAACAGGATATGGAGGAGTGTTAAAAAAGAGAGCCTTCATCTGGTGAATGATGGAATTGCTTCATTTGAAGATATAGACAGGGCATGGATGGCAGTAACAGGTTCTTCTATTGGTCCGTTTGGCATGATGGATATGGCTGGTCTTGATGTTGTCAGGGATATAGAAATGGATTATTTTAAAAAATCCGGCAGCAATGATGATGAGCCGCCTAGAATTTTAACAGAGAAGATTGAAAAAGGTGAGCTTGGGAAAAAAGCAGGCAAGGGATTTTATTCCTATCCTAATCCTGTTTATGAGGACATGAAATGGCAAAAAAAACAGGATGACAGGAATGTATGAATTTATGGTTTTACAAACAAGTTTATTATAATTTTACTGGTTTTCAAATTTTTAATTATTTTGTTATTAAACTTGGGATATTATTTTATTGATGGGGATAAAAGCATGGAAATAACTGGCTACAGGATTATATCCGAAATTTACAACGGAACAAAAAACATTATCTACAAAGCCGAAAGGGAAAACGACAGTAAGCCGGTAATTATAAAATTATTGAAAAAAGAATATCCATCACCTTGTGAAATAAAACGTATAAAGCAAGAATTTGAGTTGATAAAAATTTTGGATGATATAGAAGGTGTGATAAAATTTTATGATATTTTTAATATGAACAACGGCGTTGCTGTTATTATGGAAGATATTAATGGTGAATCAATGATAAACAAAATCAATAAAATAAATTTTATATCATTTTTAGAATCAGCAATAAGGATTATAACTATAATTGGTAAAATTCATAAATTTAATATAATCCATAAGGATATTAAACCGCAAAATATTGTAATTAATTCCAAGGGAGAAATACGGATAATTGATTTTGGCATAGCAGTTCAAATTAAAAAAGAAAATCAGGAGATGATTAATTTAAATTTGATCGAAGGTACATTGCCATATATTTCCCCGGAACAAACCGGAAGAATAAACAGGTCCGTAGATTATAGATCAGATTATTACTCATTAGGAGTATCTTTTTATCAAATATTAACAGGAAAACTTCCATTCGAATCAAAAGATCCAATGGAAATTGTGCATTCTCATATCGCAAAGCAGGCGATTCCTCCGCATAAATTGGATAATAAAATACCTGTTATGTTGTCAAATATAATAATGAAACTGATGAATAAAAACGCAGAAGACCGCTATCAGGGAACATACGGGTTAAAGTCTGACCTGGAAAATTGCTATAAACAGTTAAAAGGAAAAGGGAAAATTGAAGAGTTTAAGCTTGGAGCCAATGACATACCTGAGAAGTTTCAGATACCTGAAAAGTTATATGGAAGGGAAAATGAAATTGATAAACTGGTTGAAGCATTTATAAATGCCGCTTCTGGTAAAAAAGAAATCTTGTTCTGTCTTGGCAACCCTGGAATAGGGAAGTCAGCATTAATAAACGAAATACATAAGCCGGTCATGGAAAAAAGGGGACATTTTATACATGGCAAATATGATCAGTTTAAGAGGAGCATGCCTTATACCGGGTTTATTCAGGCTTTTCAGGAACTATCAAAACAAATTCTTATAGAAAACGAAGAATCCCTGAACAAATGGAAAGAAGAAATTTTAAATGCAGTAGGAAATTTGGGGCAGGCTATTATAGACATAATACCTCAAATCGAATTAGTGATTGGCAAACAGCCTCCTATACCAATTCTTCCAGCTTTAGAATCACAAAACAGATTTAATCTTGTATTTCAGAACTTTGCAAGAGTTTTCGCAAAGCACGACACTCCGCTTGTATTATTTCTTGATGATTTACAATGGGCGGATCATGCAAGTTTAAATTTACTTGAAGTATTGCTGGGTGATATGGAATTAAATCATTTTATGTTTATAGGTTCTTATAGAGACAATGAAGTAGACAGTAATCATTTGTTATCAATAACTCTGCAAAAATTGAAAGAAAATAATTTTATATATAAGGAAATAAAACTTGCCCCTTTGTTGGAAGAATCCATATCAAAAATGTTATCAGAAACCCTGATATGTGAAACAAATAAAACCGATGAATTGGCAAGGCTTATATTCAATAAGACGGCAGGGAATCCGTTTTTTATTATCAGTTTTTTGAATAATTTAAATGAAAATGGTTATTTAAAATTTAATGAAGGCTGGGAATGGGATACAAAAAAAATCAATCAATCTCAAATAACAGACAATGTAGTGGAATTATTGATGGATAAGATAAAAAAGATGCAAAAAAATACTTTTGATATATTAAAAACTGCATCATGCATTCGCAACAGTTTTTATCTTGATACTCTTTCTATAATCTGCGGTAAATCAGAGGATGATTCTTTTAATGATTTAATTCCGGCTATAAATGAAGGGTTGCTGATAAAATCTACGACTAACCTGTGGTTTGTTCATGACAGGGTGCACGAAGCATGCTATTTATTGATCGATGAAAAAGAAAAACAGAAAATACATTATAAAATAGGAAAAACTCTATTAACTCATGAAAGATTTGCAAGTAGTCAGGATTTACTGATTTTTAACATTGTAACACAATTAAACAAGGCAAAAGGATTGTTAAATGGAGATGAAAAAAAAGAATTAATACAATTGAACCTTAAAGCGGGACAGAAGGCAAAGGCGTCAACGGCATACAATGCATCATTGGATTTTTTGAAGAGCGGGACAGAGCTGCTTCCGGAAAAATCATGGAAAACGGATTACGAATTAACATTCATGATATATTTGGAAAAAGCCGAAGCGGAATATTTAAGCGGGAATTATGAGAATGCGGAAAAAGATTTTGAATATATGCTTAAATATGTAAAAAATAAAAAAGACAGATCTAAAGTTTATGGAATGCTGATAACATATTATGGAGGGGTAGGAAAAAGAGAATTAGGAATAATTATAGCAAAAAAGGCATTAAAAGGATTGGGCATATCAATACCAAAAAAAGGTTCAATACTTTTGTTATTAAAAGAAATAATAATGACTCAAAATGCCATAGGCAAAAAAACAGCCGAAGATATTATTGCATTGTCTGAAATGAAAGATGAAAGATATATTTATGTAATAGATATTATACAACGGGCAGCGGCTTTGGCTTATTATTTTGACGGTAATTTAATGAGCATCCTTATATTGAAGGGATTAAAATTATCAATAAAACACGGTATATCAAAAAACACAACAACCGAATTGGCTGGATTCGGATTGGTTTCTGCTGTTTTAGGTAATCCTAAAAAAGGGTATGATTTTGGAAAAGCTTCAATAAATCTTGCACAAAGATATAATGCCTTATCATTTTTAAGTAGGGGCTTATTCATTACAGCAGCTTTTGTCCAGCATTGGATTTTTTCATGGAGAGAATCCGTTAAGCAGCTTGAACTAGGCATAAAATATGGAATGGAAAGCGGAGATTTTGAATATGTATCATATTGTATCAATGTAATTATCTTGTTCAAAATGTTCTGGAATGATAATCTGGATTCTTTTTATGAAGAAATGAATAATAAATATTTAAAAGTAATAAAGCAGATTAAACAGGAAGCAAACATTATAGCCCATATCGGATATTCGACAATACAAAATTTAATAGAAATAAAGCATGATAATACCAAATTGGAGAGTGAGTATTTTGATGAAAAAAATCTTTTGCTTATGCTAAAAGAAAGAAAAAATTTGTCAGGACAGGGATTTTATTATACAAACAAAATGTTATTGTTGTTTCTTTATGAAGAATATGAATGTGCCATTGAGTTATTGAATTATAGAAACATAGTTAATGCAGGACAAATTGCATTAATATCAGTTCCATTGTTTAATTTTTTTTATGCATTATCGGTATTCATGACCTGGCAAAAGTTGGACAGAAAGAGAAAGAAAAAATATCGCAAAGACATCAAAAAGCTTGAAAAACGATTTGAAAAATGGGCTGCGGATTGTCCCGATAATTATGAGTGCTATTTAATCCTGATCAAAGCTGAATTTGCCAATATTTATAAAAAATATAAACTTGCGGAAAAGTTATTTGATGATGCGGTGAGTTCTGCTAAAAAATACAGATGCATGTTTAATGAGGCACTGGCCAATGAATGTGCCGCAAAATATTATCTATCCGAAGGGATGGATGTCATAGCTCAGATATACATGTCTAAAGCAAAAAATTGCTACCAGAATTGGGGTGCAATAGTAAAAGTCAAACAACTTGAAGACAAGTATTCCAACCTTTTAAAAGTTGATAACTCGATTGAGGAACAAGTTGTAACAAGTTTGTCTGAAACCTTTTCGTCGACTACACAGACTGATTCACTGGATTTACAATCAGTATTAAAATCAACCCAGTCAATTTCCAGTGAAATAGACATGGAAAGCTTGTTGTCAAAAATGATTAAAATAGTCATAGAAAATGCCGGAGCAGAAAAAGGTTTTTTAATCATGATGCGTGACAATGGATTTTTTATAGAAGCGGAAGGGTATGCGAATAAAAACGAAACAACGGTATTAAAATCAATACCTTTGGAAAACAGTGAAAAATTGTCATCTATAATAATTGAATACACGGCTAAAACAAAAGAGATAATGGTATTGAATGATGTTTCGAATAAGGGGATTTTTACCCGGGATAAATATATATTAAAAAACAAGTCGAAGTCAATTTTATGCATGCCGATAATGCAGAAAAAATTAATTATGGGAATAGTATATCTTGAGAATAATTTGACAATTGGAGCGTTCGCACCCAAGCAGATAGAATTATTGAAAATATTATCTGGCCAAATAGCGATATCAATAGACAATGCAGGATTATATGAAAAGCTGGAGGACTACAGCAAGAATCTTGAGAGAAAGGTAGATGACCGGACAAGAGAACTGAAGATGGCTCATGAGAAATTATCAGCCCAGCATGAAATAATGAAAAAAGAGTTAAAAATTGCCCAGAAGGTTCAGGCAAGTTTCCTTCCTAAAAAAGATGTAATAAGCCAGTATTGCGGACTGAATATGGCCGGGCAGTATGCTTCAATGGAGGACCTCGGAGGTGATTTATATGATGTTATCAAAATTGATGACAACAGATACGGGTTCGTAATGGCAGATGTATCAGGGCATGGCATATCAGCCTCATTAATGACAGCAATGGCAAAGGTAAGTTTCAATAATAACATGATGATTTGCAATACCACGGGAGAGATATGTACCAATGTAAACAAGGAGATATGCAATCTTGTAGGGGAGATGGGAGAGCATGATCTTACGGCATTCATAGGCATATTGGAGATGGATACAGGAAGGTTTGAGTTTACAAATGCGGCCCATCTTCCGGCTATATTGGTAAGGGGAAAAACAAAAAAATTAGAAAACCTCAGTACAAATGATGTATTTATAGGTCTAATATCAAATACAAAATATTCAAGCGCAGAGACGAATTTGATGGAAGGTGACAGGATAATTTTTTTTACGGATGGTATAGTTGAAACAATGAATAAGGAAGGCTTGCTATATGATATGCAAAGACTACTGGAGATCACGGCAAGATGTATAAATGATACTCCAGAGAAGTATGTTGAAGCTGTGCTATATGATGTTATGTCGTTCAGTGGTAATGCACCTCCACGTGACGACAGGGCAATATTATGTGTCGATTATAAAAAAAATTAACGTACGCCTGTTTAAAAAACAGGTTGGCCAATAAATTAAATTTGGAGGTAAAAATGAAATTTGTTTCTGAAACATTCGATATAAATTTAAAAAACAACTTTTTAATTTTTTCCGGGAATATGGAGTTGTTAGACTACAAGGAAGTAGATGAATTCCTGAAAAAAATAGAAAACAATACTGAAAGTAAGGAAATTACCATTGATTTAAAAAATCTTTTTTTCTTAAATTCCAGTGGAATAAGAACTTTGGCAGTTTTTGTTCTTAATTCTGAAAAAGTTATTAATTTTTTGGTCAAAGAAACCAGTACCTGGCAAAAGGCGGGGATAACACCAATTGTTCAAATGAAAAAATCCGGTCAAATCATTATTTCAGATTAATGAAAAAAGGAATAATAAAATTTATTTAGTTATTAAATGTTTGCATTTGTTGATAAATTAAACAAATGATCAATGAATGGGGCTTTTGTATATTGATATCCCTGTTGAAATTTAAAAATAAAATTTAAGGAATGACAGTGAAGGATGAATTATTGAATTATAAAGAACTGTATGAAGAAAAAGATTTTGAATATTTTTTCAGATTTAAAAGAACGGAAAATAATTTTACTGAACTATGGAGAATGAAAAGTGCAGCCAGGGAGAGTCTTAAGGAATGGCTTCTTTCAATGCATGTAAATCCTTTGATTTCAGAAGCTGTTTCAAATGCATCAAGTGAATTAATTGAAAATTGTATAAAATATTCAGTGCTGGATGCTTATTCATTTGTGCTTATAAATGTATTTGAAAGAAATATTTTTATTGAAACCGTTAATAAAGCTGGTCAGGAACAGATCTCGGGTATAAAAGAAATTTTAAATTATATAACCGGCTCGAATAAAACAATTAATGATGTATATATTGAGAGAATCCGGCAAAGTTGTATGGTTGGTAAAAGCCAGCTTGGTCTGGTAAAAATAATATTAGAGACAAAAGGAAATATAATGATTATTGATGAAAAAGACAATGATATTATTCATTTAAGAATAAAGATTGAAGTCTGAATTGATTAATATTTCATACAACCGGGAATTATAGATTAAAAACAGGAGTATGATAAATTTTATGGTGTATATTAATATAAAAAAAAATAAATGCACAAAATGCGGTATTTGTATAGAAGAATGCCCGGCAAATGTTTTGATTTTGGGAAATGATTCATCTGAAATTTTAAATTTCGGGCTTTGCATCTCCTGCGGTCATTGTGCCGCTATCTGTCCCGAGTGCGCAATAAGTTCGAGTAAATCCAATGACAGGAACCCGTTTGTAATTAAAAAATTACCACAGGACATTGCCCCTGAAATATTTCTTTTTCATAAAAAAAGGTCGGTAAGAAATTTCAAAGATTGGAGACTGGGAAAAAAACAGTTTAAGAAACTGATAGAATATGGAGAAAAGGCCCCGAGCTCTCACAATTTGAGAAACAGAAAGTATATTGTTATTACAAATGATGATGACATCAATATCATTAAGGATAAAATTATCGGCACATATAAAAATTTGTTAAGGAAGCTAAATCTATTTGTTTTAAAAATTATTTCATTTTTAAATAAGCCGGCACATAAGGAATTATCGGAGCTTGTATTGAGCTTTGAAAATATTATTAATGAATATAATGAAGGGAAAGACCCTGTTTTTCATGATTCGAAAAATATTATTTGTATTGCCGCTCCTTCGGGTAGTGTTCATTCCAGGGACGACTGCATCGCTGCACAGCAGTATATGATGCTTTATGGCAAGGCTGTAAATATCGACAGTTTTATTGCCGGTTATGCCCAATATGCCCATGGTGAAATTGAAAAATATCTCAACCTTGACAAGGGGTTGACAATTTTTGCCATATCTGTTTTCGGGGAGGGTAAGCATGAATATAGTAATGAAATAAACTACGGTGATCCTGAAATAATCTGGAAATGGTAATTCATTATTGCCAGAAAATTTACTGTATTTTTATGAATTCGAGTGTATAAAACCATCTAATGAATTTCTGCCGCATGCAATAATTTTATGCTGCTAGCACCGTAAAATCATTTTTTAAAACATGTGAATTACCAAAGGATGAATACCAACTAGGATTGTGCTTAATTGTTCTTCCAAAAATAAACCGTGAATGGTTATGGGTATCTATCTATGGGCGGATACTTGATTCCTACAAAAAAAATAATGGATACACTCCATAATCTGTTTGAATATTTTTCATATTTGACACAACAGCATGAAACTATAAAAAATTAAAATAATGCAAAGTTTAGTTTTTATAGTTATTTTTTTAAAAAATTTAAAAAAAATCGAAAGATTTAGTATTCCGTTACGACATATTACTTTGAAGGGGCTGATTCGTTTATATAGAATAACTTATTATCTATAAAAAAGCAGGGTATTTAAATTTTTTCTTAAAATTAATTTAACAAGTATCATGAAGACAAGGCACATAATCATATTAATAATAATCATATCAGTTTTAACCGGTACAGGGCTCTACCTTAAATTTTCGTTATACGACCCCTGGGTAT
>JBJKSS010000472.1:0-5064 GCA_046703745.1 Spirochaetota bacterium | reverse complement strand
GTTACACAATAATCATGGGTGATTCGCACACATGCACTCACGGCGCATTCGGTGCATTCGCAGCAGGAGTCGGCACAACCGATCTGGAAGTCGGCATTTTGAAGGGCGTATGTGCTTTCAAGGAACCGAAGACGATCAAATTCGTTTTGAACGGCAAACTGCCAGAAGGCGTCTATGCAAAAGACGTGATATTATTTATCATTTCAAAAATAGGCGTAAACGGCGCAACGAACATGATAATGGAATTCACAGGGCCTATTGTCGATGCGATGAGCATGGAGTCGAGAATGACGTTATGCAACATGGCGATCGAAGCCGGCGGCACATGCGGAGTCTGCTATCCCGACATGACCACTGTCGAATACCTCTGGAAGTTCATAAAGGACGACTACAAGTCAAAGGAAGACGCCCTGAAGGAATTCCAAAAATGGGTGTCGGACAAGGATGCGAAGTTTGAAAAGGTTGTAGAATACGACCTGAGCAAGCTGGAACCGGTTGTAACTTACGGCTACAAACCGGATGAAGTAAAAACCGTAAAAGAAATGGAAGGAACACCGGTCGACCAGATTTACATCGGCTCATGCACTAACGGCAGGTACGAAGACCTCGTGATCGCAGCCGGAATAATTAAAGACAAAATGATAAGCGACAACGTAAGGGCGATCGTTTCGCCTGCGACGCCGGACATTTATAAAAAGGCAATGGAAGAAGGCCTGTTGAAAATATTCGCAGACGCGGGATTCTGCGTGACAAACCCCACATGCGGCGCCTGCCTGGGAATGAGTAACGGCGTGTTGGCCGAAGGCGAGTCGTGCGCTTCCACAACCAACCGTAACTTTTACGGCAGGATGGGCAAGGGCGGCATGGTTCATTTAATGAGCCCGGCAACAGCAGCGGCAACGGCGATAACAGGCAGGATCACAAACTCGAAATTATACAAGGGAGGCAAATAATCATGAAGGAATTCGAAGGAAAAGTTTTGTTCCTCGACAGGAACGACATAAACACGGATGAAATAATCCCGGCAAAATATTTGACAGAAATCACAAAGGAAGCATTGAAGCCTCACCTTCTGGAAGATTTAAAACTCGAAGGATTCGACCCAAAGGACATTGCCGGAAAAGCATGCGTTATCTCAAGGGCCAATTTCGGATGCGGCTCGTCAAGGGAGGCCGCCCCCTGGGCATTTGAAATAAACGGCATCAATGTCGTTATCGCAGAAAATTTCGCAAGAATTTTCAGGCAGAACATGTACAACTGCGGGATGCTTGCAATCGAGCTTCCGAAAGACGTGATAGACAGGTTGTTCAAGGATTATAAGGGCAAGGAAGTCACCGTCAAGGTATTCCTCGAAAACTCGTTGATCCAGATAAACTGCAATGACAAAATCGAAAACATAAATTTTAACCTCGAACCGTTCGACTTCGAAGTTGTCAAGGCCGGCGGTTGGGTCGAATACGCTGATAAGAAGTATTGAGATTTTTTTGAATAAATTCAAACAGGGAACAGGGTTCAAACCATTCCCTGTTTTTTCTTACTTTTTTATAACTATATTTTCAACCGGACAGATTTTTGCACATATGCTACAGCCATTGCAATTTGAATCAGTCATGAAATAATCTTTTGGATGCAACGATTTATTCAGCCTAGACATAATATTATTATGCAGGAGAGTTAGATACCAGTTGATTCCCCAAAAGCTTTTTTCCCTGATTCTTTTTTTATTTTTAATTTCTTTAACAATCCGGTAAATTTTTTTTTCTGACAATCGAAGGACAAATTTTACAAACCAACCCGGCCATGTGCCGTATTTGGGCGTTAAATTTTCCGGCATCCAGATGAGGAATCCCGAAGTCAGTTTTAAATTATTTTTTTTTAGAATATTGTCTGCCATTTTGTGAGGGTCGCCCGCAAGCCCGGCATTTGTTCCTACCGCAAACAGTCCGGTCTCGCTTGAAATTTTTATTTTTTCAAAGAATCTCCTGACTATATTCGGCAAACCCAGACATAAACCGGAAAAACAACGATTATTCTGTCAGCTTTAAAATCTATTTGAGAATTCAATATTTCAGGAATGCAGAATATTTTAGAATTACCCAGTTTTTCAGCAATCTTTCGTGCCGCAACCAGACTGTTCCCTGTACTGGAAAAATAAAAAATTTTTGTCCTGGTATTATTCACTTTTATCTCCCGTTTAAATAATAATAAAGTTTGATTGTAATATCCTGATTCTCATCAAAATTGAATTTTGCCTCATCATAGTCCGGCGGCTTTATCCTTTTTGACAAATCTGGATTATTTGAATATCCCAGTCCTTCTTTGGGAATGCCGAATAAGCTTTTATCCAGCCTGCAGTTGGCATTCTCATCATGAACTATGCAGATTGAATATTCACCGTATTCAATCTTATTCAATGAAACTTCAATTGTTTCATTATTTATTGGAACTATCAATATTTTACAGGCCGATTTAATTTTTTCAGGAAACCCGTAATCTGTGTCATACAGTAAAACGAGGATTTGTCCCTTGGTATTTCTCAACCCGCTAATTTTTAATTTCAAATCACCCTTTGTTTCGATTGAAAACGAATTGAATAATAATAAACCAAACATCAAAATAAACAGCTTTTTTTTCAAAGTTCATTCTCCTCTTTTAATGAAAGACAATTATATGAAGGATAGTTGTTTTAAGCTAAAGAATCAATAATGCTTTGGTATTAGTGGAGTAATTATCCGGTATTATCCGCGGTATTTCTTGTAAACTTGATTAATTCGAAACGGCTTTTCACATTGAGCTTTTTAAATATATTTGCAACATGAACCTTAACGGTATTGACCGAGATTGATAATTTAACTGCAATTTCTTTATTGTCAAAGCCCTTAAGAATGAAGATGATTATTTCCTTTTCGCGTAATGATATTTTGAAATCCTCGTAAAATGATTCTTCAGGAAAATAAGGGTTGCCGATGTTAACCTTTAACACTTTTCTATATCTTGCATTGGAATAATATATGAACAGGCAGCTTAAAATAAGATAAAACACTGAAAACGGCAGCATTGAAGAATAATCCGCGTTTAAAGGAAAAACATCTGTGATAAAAATATTTTTGAATGAAAAAACAAAAAAAGGCAAAAAAATTACAGTAAGTATCATCGTAAAATCTGAAATGTTTCTCTCTTCAAAACCAGAAAGCTTCTTCCGGTTTATCTGTGCGGTTATTACGGCATAAATGAGGATTATTATCAAAAAAGAAAGCAGATAAATCAGCTTGTTATAAACAATAATCCTGTTTATTGAATCAATTCTAAATGAAAAATTGCTGAGAATGAAAAAAAACAGGGAGATTAATAACAAAACCGTATTTTTAATTTTCCGGAAAGAAACATTACAAAACAGATGTATCGAATACCCCGTGCAATTTATTATTCTGTCTTTCGATTTTCTATAGAGAACAAACGAATCAAAAAGCGCAATAATCCCGATAGTTTGTGTCACCAAGAATGCGAATAATATAAGGTGTTTCATTGCGAAATGATAATATTTCCTGTCATGGATTTCAATAAAAAATTTTTTATTTCTTCTTTCCGTCTAGCTTGAAATGCTTGTTGTAATCGAAGCGGGAAAAAAGCACCTTTAAATTTAACTCCAATTTTACATAAAACTAATAACTTCAAAACTTAATTTAGTTTTTCATCAATCACTTGCCAAAATCGGCAATAGAGGCTATAATGGCCGTTTTTGCAAACATATAATTTTAACAAACGAGGAGGCTGCAATGAAAGTTGGAGTAATTGGTTTCGGGAAAGCCGGCAAGGCAGTGGCAACTACCATTCTTAGAAACAAGGAAATAATTCTGGAATGGGTAGTACGTAAATCAGAATTACTGGATCACAGGTCAATACCTGAATTTTTGGGAGAAGCCTCTGATGAACCAGGATTAATTTATTCAAGTAAAAAAACCACTATCTCGGATTTGCTTGATGAACAGCCGGTTGATATCATAATTGATTTTTCTTCCGAGACCGGCATTCAATATTACGGCGAAGAAGCGGTAAAAAGAAAAATTAAAATAATCAGCGCTGTATCAAATTATTCAGAAAGCACGATAAAATTACTTAAAAAATATTCAAAAAAAACTGCCGTATTCTGGTCGCCCAACATTACTCTCGGGGTAAATTACCTGATAATAGCCGCAAGATATTTAAAAAAAATTGCACCGCATATTGATATCGTAATTATTGAGGAACATTTCAAGGAAAAACCGGATGTTTCCGGAACGGCAAAAGTAATAGCGGAAAATCTTGAAATCAATCCGGATGAAATAAAATCGGTACGCGCCGGCGGCATCATCGGAAAGCATGAAATAATCTGTGCGTTCCCGTTTCAGACGGTCAGATTGATCCATGAATCAATTACGAGGGAAGCATTCGGCAACGGCGCAATATTTATTGCTCAAAATTTGATAGGCAAGGATCCCGGATTTTATAATTTTGAAGACCTTTTAATGCCGTATTTCTCTATTTAAATTTCTGCAAACAATTAAATTTTATCAGGGGAATTTTTGATTCCCCTGATTTCTTTCATATAAGAACCCATTACTTGGGTATTCAAATTTTTTCATGTTATTTGTTTTCCCTGGGGAAGGAACACGGGTTAAAAAAATTTTTAACTATAATAATTTTTTGTTTTTAAACACACAGACAAGCATAAAAACATTTTAAAAATATTTGTTGACATTTGATTCATACTAAAATAAAATCAAGACAACAAATATAAAAAAGCAAGCTGTGGTTTATTCTTTCAAATAGATTAGTAACACTGGGCGTTATATTAAGAAGAAAATGTTTTCATCAATACGGATTTTATTTGCTTTCTTATTTTTGAAATAAGAAGAAAAAATAAATTGATTTTTAAAGGAGAGTTATTCAATGGAAGCTTTGACAAAGATTTCAAAAAAAACGCCTAAAATTAAAAGACCACTCGACAAGAAAGAATACACGTTGAGCACTTCCCTGAAAAAAACACCGATCATTCTCGACAAAAAAAAGAAATTCACAATAGGC
>JBJKSS010000471.1:0-2511 GCA_046703745.1 Spirochaetota bacterium | reverse complement strand
CGGTATGATCTTCTTCCTCTGTGAATGATAAATTATAACCTGAATCATATTTTCTAACTTTACTTATTCTGTTTCTCAGGCTTAAATAATACAAATGGAGAATAAAAATGGCTGGATTAACCTTATCCGGGATTTCAAAAAAATTTCATTCGGGTGATAATCCTGTATATGATCCTTCATTGAATGTGCTTGTACAGGATTTAAAGGAATACAATTATAATAAAAAAACAAATTTGGAAGCGGTTAACAATGACTTTGCACTCGAGGATATAAATTTGTCTGTCCCGGACGGTAAAACCCTGGCAATAATAGGGCCAAGCGGCTGCGGCAAAAGCACAACCCTGAGAATCATTGCCGGGTTGTTGAAGCCGGATACCGGGGAAGTAAAATTTGACAATAAGGTTGTGAATGACATTCATCCAAAAAACAGGATGATAGGTATGGTTTTCCAGAATTACGCCCTGTACCCGCATTATAAATCCGTTGACAACATTACATCCTTTTTTCTTTTCAGGAAAAAAACTGCCGAAATGACCGAAGAAAAAACCAAAAGATTTAAAACAACCAGTGAATTAATGGGAGTAAGCCTAACCGCCCTGTTAAAAAAAAAGCCGCCTGCACTATCGGGAGGCGAACAACAGAGAGTTGCAATTGCACGATGCATAACAAGGGAGCCCGAAATATTCCTTCTTGATGAGCCATTTTCAAATCTTGACCAGCACTTGAGGGAAAAATACAGGATCAATCTGAAAAAGCTCTTGAAAACATTTAAAATAACAACTGTATATGTGACACATGACCAGCAGGAAGCAAGACTGCTCGGTGACATTATAGCCATTATGAATGAAGGGCGGATCATACAACAGGGAACATTTGAGGAGATTTACAATGATCCAGCGAATGTCTTTATTGCGGATTTTCTGAATGTTTATTCAGACATGCAGGCGGTCAATTTTATCGACGGTGAAATTTTGAATGAAAAATTCAAAGACATGACCATCGGGATAAGGCCCGAAGAAATAGTATTATGCGGGACAAAAAAAGACAATTCTATTGAAGGAAGAATAATTTTTAAAAAGAACGATGATGTCAGGAACATTTCGGTTATGTGCCTGCAATATAAAAATTTTGAAATTTATACACGTTTACCTTCAAACAATGGATTCAGAGTGGAAGAAAAAGTCTGGATCGATTTTAATAAATATTTCATGTTCGACAAGAAAACCGGAAATAGAATTTTATTTTAAAAAAAGCGTTGTTTATACTGCACAGTACTGCCAGGCCGGTTTACTTTAAAATAGAAAAAATAAAAAATGATTTTTCGATATTAACACCGAAGATAATCATTCTATATTTATGAATTCGCCGAAACACCAGGCTTCACAGTCCACATGTACATTTGATCCGTCGTCTTTTGTAAGATAGAAAAGTATATTATCATCAACCTGTTCCAATCTGACGTAATACCAGTAATTGTACCATTCCTTGACATGTTGCTTTTCCTCGGTTCTGTACAAAACTATAACTTTTGTACCTTTAACCAGAAAGGGTATATCCTTGCCGTCCTTGGTTTGATAAGAATAAGGAGTTGCATTAATACTTGGTTTTTCCCTGAATTTCAGATTTTCGGTTGTCGTTCCTTTTTTTTCATTCATGAAAACTGCTTTGATGCTCTGGATATTAATTTCTGTACCTTCATCGAATTTGATAGCCTCGTCCCATACGAGCTGGCCTTCATCGATATTCCGACTGAACTCGCTTGTAAAATTATTTTTATATATTAATCCTATGAATTTTAAGTAATATTCATAAGGATTTCAGTTGCCTAAAATCTCCTGATTCATATCTTTTTTAACATACCTGCCATGTTAGCCGCAAGGTTGGCGATGGTTTTCAGTCCCAGCACATCCTCCCTTGCATTCCCCACGATAGTGCCGCCTGCATGGCTGAAACTTGCACCGTCGTTTATCACCTTCATATTCTGCTGAAGCATGAATGTGTGAATGTTTTGAAGAGTTGTCTCCTGCCCGCCGTTCCTGAATCCTCCGCATGCTATCCCGCACCCGGTTTTGCCGGAAAGTTCCAGAGGCAGATCATAACTCGGCCTGAATACGACGCACCTATCCATCATTGTTTTAAGCTGCCCGGAGACCATTCCGAAATAAACGGGCGAGCCCAGTATCAATCCGTCGCACCAGCGCAATGAATCATAAATTTCATCCATGTCATCCTTCTGAATGCACTTGCTGCCCTTTGCGCATTCCCAGCAGGCGAGACAGGAAGCGATATTTTTGCCGGAGAGTGAAATATATCTTGTTGTAAAGCCCGAATCATTCAGAATGCCCAAGGCATATTGCACGGAAAATGCAGTGCTGCCATCACTGTTGGGACTGCCGGAAATTCCCAGTATATTCATTGTTGTTCCTCGTATAATAGTTTTTTTCAAAAGAGGTCTTTTCCTCTTTATTATTTAATTAAATTTGGGTCATCCTGCTATTGTCATTGTTAATG
>JBJKSS010000470.1:0-4627 GCA_046703745.1 Spirochaetota bacterium | reverse complement strand
ATTAATTTTAGTATTTATTTCTATTCATGCCTTTTTTATAATTTTTAACCATCTTTCCGAATTTTTAGTCTTTTTTTCGTCTCTCTGCAACTGTGGACTCAAAAAACTCTTTCTCCCTTTCCATTTTCAGGTAATTATCATAGGAATTTTTGTCTATCTCTCCTTTTTAAACAGCCTCAAGAACCGAGCAGCCTTTCTCGCAGGTATGGGTACAATCTTTGAATTTGCAATTTTGAGAAAGGCTGACAATCCTGCCAAAGGTGTTTTCCAATCCGCCTGTTGTGTCCGAAATTCCAACTTCTCTCATACCCGGATTATCGATTAATATTCCACCGTTTTCTAGAATAATCAATTCCCTGTGACTTGTAATGTGCCTCCCTTTATTTGTGCTCTGACTGATTATATCCGTTTTCATTATGGTTCTGCCGGATAAATTATTCAACAAAGTAGATTTCCCCACACCGGAAGAGCCAAGCATACAGTAAGTCCTGCCTTTTTCAATAATTTTTTTTAAAGCTTCATATCCGTTTTGGGTCTCATTACTTATTGCGATAACCGGTACATTTTTTATTCTCAGGTTTATCGCTCCCATTATCCCGGAAAGCTGTTGATCATTTATCAGGTCGGTTTTTGTCAATACAATAATCGGGACAACTTTTGATGAATAACAAATGGTCATGTATCTTTCAAGTCTGTTGATATTAAAATCCCTGTCAACGGACTGAACCAGGAAGGCATAATCAATATTTGCTGCTATTATTTGTATCTCTCCGAATTGACCTACCGCCTGTCTTGCAATAACCGAAAATCTCGGAAGTATCTTGTGAATTATTGCCAAATCAGAATCATAAGTTATTAATGCAACCCAATCGCCTACTGCAGGAAAATCTTCACGGCTTTTTGCCGAAAACCGCAAGCTACCTGTTATTTCAGCTTCGAATTCTCCCTTTTCTGTTTTTACAATATATTTTTCTTTATGTTCCGAAACGACCCTTCCAATATCAAAGTGGTTGAGGTTATTCTCAATTCTTGATTTTTGGAATTTATCATTGTATCCAAAATCTTCCAATTTCATTTTGGTTCCTTGTGCGGCGGCTCTGCAATTATTCCTCGTATGGCCTTGCAAAACTCTTTTCAATCGTTACACCGTTTTTCTCAAGCTCGGTCTGCCAGTAATTTTTATTGATGCTCCTGATCATCAGTTTCATTATCAGCTTGACAATAAAACTGCTCTTTTCAGGTTTTGAGAATTTATCCAGAAGTTTTTTGTCGAGGACTCCATCCTCTCCGAACTTTTTGCCTATGGCTCGAATCATATCGATAATTTTATTTTTTCCGCTTAATTTGGCATGATATTCATCTTCATCGGCCAGGTTGTTGCAGCCGCCTTTTATAATTGTCCCCAGATATTCAAGATTCATTCTTTCACACAGCCTGACAAGGTATTTTTCAAGGCCCCTCGCATGTATCGCTTCGGGGAACCCGTACTGGATCATGAAACCGATTTTAATATTTTTCTTTTTTTTTATCAGGGTCTCGAGGCTTTCAATGAATTCCTTTACACCTGCCGGCATGGAATAATTGTAAAGCGGGAACGCAAGAAGAACACATTCGGATTTTTCAAAAAGTTTCACCGCTTCATTCATGCTTTTCAATTTGTTCAATTTACAGATTCTAAAATCGTTGCCGGCAGTTTGCATGAATCCTTCTGTAAATTTTTCTATTAATACCGCTGTATTATTCTCACCCTTTTTCGGCGATCCGTTAAATATTGTCAATTTCATCGGACAGTTCCTCCCTGTTTTTATCCATGGTTGAAAACATGAATTTTCTTGTCTTCAAACCCTTAAATATGTTTTCGGTGATTTCAATGTCGGCCCCGTCATGGGCGTCGGTTTTTTCAAGAAGCAGGATGGTAGACGGATATTTTTCATACCTTGGCACGTGCTGCATCCTGTCATCATGCATAAAAAGGAACGGATGGGCCAACGGCAGGAATCTTTCCTGCAGGGTTTTCAGAAGAGAGCTTATAAATCCCATCACCAGTGGAGACGATAGAATCACCAGGTCAGAGTTGATATATTCCTTCAATATTTTTGGGCCGTTGTCTCTGTGAATGCAGATGCCCGGCGTTTTTATCCAGCATGAAATAGCATCCGATGCAATGGTTGAGCTTCATCTTTGCAAGGCTCAGGGTTTTCACTTTATGGCCCTTTTTCACAAGCAATGAAGATAGCTGAGCCAGATATTTTTCGAATTTTTTGTTTTCCGGCCTCGGATTGCCGTTTATAATCGTGATCTTTTTCATCTGCCATGCGCTCCTTTTTGAATGAATCAATTGCAGTTCCTAATATATCAATTAATTTAAATAAGTCAATATAAAGCGGAAATATGTCATTGCCTGTAATGTTTGAATTGTTATAATTAATCTGAAATTTATAACATAAGGAGGAAAAATTATGTCTAGAGTTGTTCATTTCGATATTTCGGCGCTTGATCCGGAAAAATTAATTGATTTCTACAAATCGATTTTCAACTGGAAGTTTGAAAAATGGGGAGAAGGTGAAATGGAATACTGGCTCATCGATACCGGTACGGGCGAGCCGGGGATTAATGGAGGCATGTCAAAACGTCAGAAAGATAACTATGTAATGATTACTCTCAGCGTGGATGACATGGACAAGGCGACCGATGAAATCAAAAAGAAAGGCGGGAAGATATTGTTTGAAAAATCACCAATCCCCGGCGTAGGATACTTTGCACAATTTGAAGATCCTGACGGCAATATGCTCGGACTGATGCAGAGCGACAAAAATGCAAAATAAAATTAATTCAAAAGGTTAGACCATGCCCCTTTTTCTGTACATGAACCTCACTGCGCCGTCTACTATGAAAAAAAGAATTACCGGGACCGTAAAAAATATCAGGGTCAGCGCCGCGCTCAATCCTTTTTCTGAAGAATTAAGATATGGAAAAAGCATTGTCGCAAAGGACGGCACTGTCCCTCCGCCGAGAAGCATTACGAGGAAGTACTCTGAAAATGCAACGAGGAAAACGACCGATCCTCCGGCAACTACAGCCGGAACGAGCATAGGGAGCTCCACCCTGAATAGCACGGTAAAAAAATCTGCACCGAGATTTTTTGCACATGCTGCGAATTCTTCCCCAAATGTCATATAACCTGCCGTGAGAGCACGAAGCATATAAGGGTAGCCAAACATCGAAAGTGCAAGCACTATGCCAAAGAAGTTGTCCGCCATTCCGATTTTTAAAAACACATAATGCAGGCCCATGGAGAATGTCATTGAGGGCACCAGTGCGGGAACGAGCAGGATGGATTCTGCAAGATGCTTGAACCTGAAATCATGCCTTGCGAAGACCGAGGCCGGCACCACGCATATTGCGAATGTGAGTGCAACGGTAATAAGTGAGTATGAAAGCGATGAAAGAAGGCTGAAAAAAATTTCTCCGGCATTCTCCGCGATATACCTGTAATTGTCAAGGCTCAAGTTTTCAGGCAGGAGATGGGGATAGGCCCAGAGATTGGCAAGGCTCATGACGGCAAGTATCGCAATCGGCAGAATGAAAATAATAAAAATTATAATTGCAAACAACGTTTTGACTCTCATAACTTCCTTTCAAAAACACTGAGCCTTGATATTATTTTTGAATATATGTAAACAAACAAAAGCGAGAAAACAAAAATTATAGAAAGCATTGCCATTGCAACGGGGCGTTCCGACAGGTCGCGCCTGAAAAAAATGTCGTACACCCTGAGGGCGACCATGCCTGGGTAGTTGTTGCCCCCAAGCACGAAAGGCACCTCAAATCCGCCGAAGCTGTAAACGAAGAGTATGATGAATGCGGTTGTCATCACGGGGAATATGAACGGGAAAACTATCCTTGAAAAGACCGTCATCCTGCCGGCGCCCAGCATCGAGGCACATTCAAGCTGTCTCCTGTCGATCCTGTTGAGTACGGAGATCACCATGAGCATGACGAATGGTGTTTCCTTGAACACGTAGGCAGATATGATGTCAAGCCCTGCCGGGCCGTGGACTATCCCCGGGAAAATTTCCTGCGAATGAATCAGCCCGATGTTGTAAAGAAGGGATGAGAATAGCCCCGATCTTGAGAGCATGACAAGTACAAAATACGCGACGACGATGTGCGGCAGTATAAGCGGTATCTTGTAGACTATCATGTAATTCTGCAAATTCTGCGGGAGCTTCCAGACGAAATACGAGAGTATTGTTCCTGCTATGACGGCAAGGAGCGTTGAAAAAAATGCAACGGACAGCGAGAAGACAAACGATTTTAAAAACCAGTCGTCGCTGAAGAGCTTTTTGTATGCAAATAGAAGATCGTCATACCTGTAGTTGAATACAAAAATGCCGAATGACTGCAAAACCGTAATGATTATTCCCAGCGAAAAAATGAATATGAAGGGAAGGATCAACGGCAAAAGTTTCAAGAGTATCGCAGCGTTCCTGTTCATCCGGCGATCCTTATTTTTGAAGCACGTTCCTGTCCCAGCCGTCCTCAAGCTTCTGGACGTATTCCGCCGGAATTTCGGGAACCTTGTATTTTGCAAGTTCATCGAAACTCAACGTCGCCTTGCCAAGAT
>JBJKSS010000469.1:0-10981 GCA_046703745.1 Spirochaetota bacterium | reverse complement strand
CCTGAATACAGAGCCGATATTGCCCACAACAACATCGCCTCCGTGAACGCCGATACCGACTTCGAAAAACGGAAGGTTTTCCTTTATTCGTTTCTGGTTGAATTTTTTTACAGCCGCGGCCATTGCTATTGCCGTTTTTATTGCCGTGTCGGCCCTTTTTTCTCCGCCGAAATGCGCCATAATCTGGTCGCCCACATAATCATCTATGTCGCCGTTATTTGCCTTTATTATCCTTGCCTGCAGATCAAGGTAAAGGTTCAAAACTTCGATCACTGTTTCGGGCTCATTCTTCTCGGAAAAGGAAGTAAATCCCCTCACGTCCGAAAAAATGAATGCAAGGCTCCTTTTGTCTGTTTTGCCCGGCTCAATTGTCTCGCGAGGATCCTTCTTTTTGGTGATCATCGACCTGGTTGATTTTGAAACGAATTTTTCAAGATGGAATTTGACCTTTAAATCACGGAGCATGTTGTTGAAAATATCCGAGAGCCTGCCGATCTCATCGTTGGATGATATTTCGATTTTTTTGTCTATGTTACCGCTACTTACTTCCAGAGCCCAGCGTTCGAGTATCTTGAGATTTTTAATCATGAAGTTTATGACAAAGAGAAAAATTATTATGCTGGCAATATAAATGCCGAAGGAAATACTCAAGATGAATTTCAGGCTCTTTGCCGTCTCCCTGTTTATCTTGTCGATGTCAAAAAGTATGGCAAGGGCTCCCAGCCTTCTGGCGCCGTCAGCCCGGGAATGAAGGTAATCGATCCTTTTCATTATGAGGTCCTTGATCTTGTCCGCGCCGGTCAGGTTTTTTTCTTTTAAAAGGGCAAGCTGTTTCTGCTTTTCAATAAACATCCATCTGTCTTTCCACAGCCAGTATTCTCCCGGCTTTATCCTTTCCCTGCGGCTGTCCATTATATTTGAAAATAATTTGAGGAACAAAAAATCAATGTCGCCGGCCCTTGTCACTGCACCGGCTCTTATGTCACTGATATTTTTCCGGATGCTGAAATCATCTCCGAGAATATTGCTGTATCGTGAATATAAAATCGAATATATCCTGCGCCGGTCTGCCTGTTTGTCATTATAATAATTAAGATAAAATTTATAATAATCGTTCAATATATCTACTACATAACCGTTATGAAGGAATATGGGGCAGGTTACGGTGAGATATTTTTCGGTTTTGGCGCCCTTATGCCTTATCCTGATCACCTTGTAATAGAGCTCTTCCTTTTCCTGGTCAAGGCTCTGGAGGAAATATGAAAAATTGAAAACCCTGTTCAAGTCGTTCCTGTAGGTTGAAAATCTCACCCGTGCATTCTTGTCAACAAGCATTATTTTCACGATATCGTCATTGCTGCTCTTGAAATTATCCGCTTCCCTGGAGATTGCATCATATTTTACGGCAAGGTCTTCCTTCGAAGTGTTTATGTCCTTGTCAAGGTAAAACTCTGCATTGCCGCTCAATATTTTTGTGAGCTCACCTGCCTTGACGTTTTTTTCCTTCATCAAAATCTCGGACTGCTTGTTGTACATTAGCAGGGCTGTAATCAGGATTATGAAAAACATGACTGCCGTAAGAAGCCCGAGGAATTTTATCCTGAGCCCGAAAAACACTCTTCGAATACCGTTTTTCCTGCCTGTTTTTACGCCGAATAATTTCAATGCCGGGTTGATAATTTTTTCAATGTATGATTTGCTTTTAGCCATAAAATGATACTTTCTCCTTTTAATATTGCCCGGCTGCTAAAACTGGTATGATAATTAAACTGTTATAATAGAAGCTGGTTATAATACATAACGATTAAATTAATTAATATAAATTTTACTTACCCGCCTTAGCGGCAGGGATGTTTATAAAATCGCGTCTTTAGGTATAACGCTTATGTTGTTTTGCTTTAATACCTTTAATGCTTCGTCAGGATCGTCGAACCTGAAAACCATCAGGGCTTTTTCCGTGTATCTTGTAACCATCGCATGCATGTATTCAATATTAATATTGTTATCGTTTAATATTTTCAGGATATTTGCAAGTCCGCCCGGCCTGTCCTCGACTTCAATCACAACCACATCGGTGATGTTTGCGGCAAACCCGTTGTCTCTCAAGATTTTTATCGCCTCTTCCGGTTTATTTACAACGGTGCGTAAAACCCCGAAATCCTCGGTCTCCGCAATTGTCAGTGCAAGGATATTTATGTCATTCTTGCCGAGCAATGAACAAACATCATAGAGCCTGCCCTTGCGGTTTTCAAGAAAAACCGAAATTTGAGTGATCTTCATTTTTGATAACCTCCCTTAATTCAACAGGATAAAAAAACATTTTTAAAGACTGAATTGAATATTATCCAAATCAATTTTTAAATTCAAAAAAATATTTATATATAAACAAGGCTGCCTTAAACCATAACTTATAATTTTTTGCTTTCTTTTCTTAAATCAGAAAGAAGGTCAGCTACCGAGAGTTTTTCTGCCCAATTTTCCAGATATTCTTCCTCAATAATATCATTCTGCAGCTCATATACCCGGAGGGCATCGATAAATTGTTTCCTGCTGCCTCCCGAGAGCTTCGACCATTTTAATTTTGCCAGTATGGTGTCCTCAGGACTCGACACATAAATATTGATCCCTTCTATTGATTCGGCATATTTCCTTTTGAATCTCGAATTGTCAAATTCATCATCCGTATAAATCCAGAAATCGATCTTGTCTCCGGTGTCTGAGCTGATCAGATTGAACATTGATTTGTTTTTTAAAGCATCCTTAATGCTGTATTCATCTATATAAAATTCCGGCATCCTGAAGTAGTCAGTAATATTTTTTATATGTTTTTCATTAATAATTATTATTATATCAATATCATGAGTTGATCTGGGCTCTCCCTGCATACTGGAAACAATTGAGCCGGTCAGCATATATTCAATGCCGTCATTATTCAGAAAAATTATGACTTTTTTCAATAATTCAAATTGTGACACTTTTCAAGCCTTTCGAGCAATATTTTTTTAAATTCTTCTTCCGATACGTTTTTATATTTTTTCCTTAATCCCCGGATGAATAATTTTTTTGTGAATTCCGAAATTTCAAGGGCTTTTTTGAGCCTCGCTTCTGCTGTCATGTTCTTCAAAATTCTGATATAGTTCCTGCGATCATTGATGTTTTCTTCAAAAAAAGCATCCTGCATTCTCTTGCCCCCGCTTAAAGTTTCCTGTTATCCACAACTCTCCTGGCCTTGCCCTCGCTTCTCTGGATAGATTTGGGCTCAAGAAGTTTTACCTGAACGGAAATCCCGAGTACTGAATCGATTTCATGCTTGATCTTTTCCTTAAGCATGTTGAGTTTCTTGATCTCGTCGCTGAAGACATTCTGCTCGACTTCCACGCATACTTCGAGGGTGTCGAGATTCTTTGATGACCTGTCGACCACAAGCTGGTAATGCGGCTGTGTGCCTTCTATTTTCATAAGCACATGCTCGATCTGTGAGGGGAATACGTTGATGCCTCTGACAACTATCATGTCGTCTGTTCTTCCCTTTATCTTGCTTATCCTGGGCGAAGTCCTCCCGCATTTGCATTCCTCGTATGAAATGCTTACTATGTCCCTCGTCCTGTATCTCAATAGCGGGATGCCTTTTTTTGTAAATGTGGTAAAAACAAGCTCGCCGCTTTCCCCCTCATTAACCTCCCCGCCCGTTACCGGATTTATAATCTCGGGGTAGAATACATCGCTGTAAACATGCAGGCCATTTTTAAATTTGCATTCCTGCGCAACTCCGGGGCCTATGATTTCCGACAGCCCGTAGACATCGGTTGCCGATATGTTTAACGCATTTTCAATCTGCTGCCTCATGTTCTCGCTCCATGGCTCTGCCCCGAAAATCCCGATCTCCCAGCTTGTATTCCTCGGGTCCATGCCCGACTCCCTTGCTTCTTCGGCCATGTACATCGCATAACTCGGCGTGCATCCAATGATACGCGGTTTGAAATCCTGCATGATCTTCAACTGCCGTTGGGTCTGCCCCGATGAACAGGGAATGATGGTAAGTCCCATCTCAAGCGCTCCGTAATGGAAGCCCAGTCCTCCTGTGAATAATCCGTAGCCATAAGCTATTTGTATTCTGTCGCCTTTCTCGGCGCCTGCACAGCAGAGGGAGCGCGCCATCACATCCGACCACAATTGTATGTCTTCCCTTGTATAACCGACAAGGATAGGATTGCCTGTTGTGCCGCTTGACACATGTATTTCGGCGAGGTTTTTCGTATTGGAAAAAATCCCGTAAGGATAGTTATCGCGCATATCTTCCTTGGTTGTGAACGGGAGTTTTTTTATATCATCTATGGATTTTATATCTGAAGGTTTTATTCCCTGATCGTCCAGTCTTTTTTTGTAGAATGACGAATTGTCATAGATGTATCCAATCATCTCTTTCAGCCTTTCTGACTGAAGGTTTTTAATATCGTCCCGTTTCATCGTCTCGATTTTTTCGTTCCAGATCATTTTTCATTCCTCCCTTTTTTGAATATTTCAATGTTTTCATCCAGAAATCTGGTGAAGGTTTTTTCCATTGCCTTTATCCAGCTTGCCTCGCTCAAGGGCAGGTGCTTTGACAAAACACCGAGAAGATAGGTGTTGACAAGCTTTTCATTGCCGAGCTCTTTTTCCGCCCTGACAAGACTATCCAGTAGATCAATGCCATTTTTTTTTAGAAAAAATTTCAGCCTGTCGTGCTCGTCTTTGTAAAACGGCACGATAAAATCCGCCTGCCCGTCTGGAATGAGCGGAGAATAAATTTTTTTACCTATACGCAAATGGGATTCCACAGAGCCGCCTCTTTGTGCCATGCCGTGCACCTCGGATTTTTTTACATCAAATCCGTCGAAAATACCCGCCCACCCGGCAACCTCGCTTGCCGTCAAAACTCCCTGCCCGCCGATACCGCAGAACAGTATGTTATATATCTTGTTTTCACCCATGATTATTTTTTACCTTTCCTGATTTTTGTCAGCTTTTTTTTCGCAAGGAGGCACGGGAACCTCGTGATTATCACGGAGAGCTTGTCCTCGTTGATCCTTTTGTTTATCATCTCATCGATTTCTTCGGTTTTCATCGGGTTTACGACATCAACGTTGTCCACTCCGCAGGCACGGCACACATCCTCGATTACGAGCTTTTTGGTGTCCTCGCCCTTTATCGTGACCCCGGTTGCCGGGTGGGGCTGACTGCCCGTCATCGCAGTTGTGGAATTATCCAGAATAAATACAACGCCCTTTGCCCCGTTGTAAACGGCATTGATAAGTCCGGCGATTCCCGTGTGCACGAATGTCGAGTCACCTATTACAGCGACGATTTTGTCTTTCTTGTGCGCCTTCTGCAAGCCTTCCATGAATGTAATACTTGCACCCATACAGAGGCATGTATGAAGCGCATTCAAAGGGGAAAGGGCGCCTAGAGTATAACAGCCTATATCACCTGTGCAAACGGGGTTGTATTTTTTTATAACGTTGAACACTCTGTCATGCGGGCATTCCCTGCAAAGCGAAGGCTTTCTTGGCGTGCCGTTTTTATCATCGGGCTTTGATTCTCCTGCAACGATGTGCGGAATATATTCGGGCCTTAATTCGCCCACGTAGTAAGATTCATTCTTTACCCGCGGCATTATGCCGATCTGCTTGAGCTGCTCTTCGATGAAAGGCTCGAGCTCTTCGATCACATAAAGTTCCTTTACCTTTGATGCAAATTCTATCGCCTTTTTGTCGGGGAACGGATAGCTAAGTCCAAGCTTTAAAACCGAAGCATCGGGATACATCTCCTTGACATAAAGATACGACACACTATTTGTGATAAATCCGATTTTTGTATTGTTCAACTCTATCCTGTTTAAGTCTGAAACATTGGAAAAATCCTTCAAATTCCTGTATCGTTTTTCAACGATGAGGTGCCTGTTGAATGCATTTTTGGGCACCATCACGTATTTGGGGACATCTATATTGAAATTTCTTTCCATCGCCTCGATTCTTTCGCCAACCTCAACGTTTTCCTTCGTGTGTGCAATCCTCGTGGTTGTCCTGAATAAAACCGGGGTGTCGAAATTCTCGCTTATTTCAAAAGCCTTTTTAACGAAGAGTCTTGCTTCAGCAGGGCTTGAAGGTTCGATCAACGGGATTTTTGCAAACCGGGCGACATAGCGGTTGTCCTGTTCGTTTTGCGAGGAATGAATCCCGGGATCGTCTGCCGTTACGATTACGAATCCTGCATTGACCCCCATATAGCTGGATGTCATCAGGGGATCCATCGCAACATTGATGCCAACGTGTTTTGAGGCATACAATGATCTTACGCCCCCGATTGCCGCTGCGTATGAAACTTCGTACGCAACTTTTTCATTGACCGACCATTGTGAATCCACTTCATCGAAGTTTGCCGCCATGAACTCGAGTATTTCGGATGAAGGCGTGCCCGGGTAGGCACATGCAACCTTCAGGCCGGATTCCCATGCACCGTAAGCAAGCGCTTCGTTGCCTGAAAGGAACAAAACATTGTCTTTATACATTAATTTTTCCTGAAATTATTAATTAAGTCTGATTATTCTATTAAAATAATTTTTAAATTTCAATTGAATTCTGAAGAATTTGACGTGTCAAGGTACACAATAAATTTTATTTTTAATTTTGCAGCTGCACCATATTCGATTTTACCGGAATTTTCCTGTGCCCTTCAAAATTTCATTGTAGTATTTGCAAGCCGGGTTCATAACGCAGATTGAACACTTGGGATTCGTCGGTCTGCAAATTTCTCTTCCGAGAAACGAGATCGCCATCCCGGCCTCGTTCCATCTTTTCTCAGGAATGATCTCCATCAATTGTTTTTCGATTTTTTCAGGTCTGTCGCCTGTGGCAAGACCTATGCGAGGTGCGACGCGTATTACGTGAAGATCGACGATGATTCCTTCCGCTTTTGCTCCCGACTCACGGATGATGACGTTTGCGCTTTTTCTGCCTATGCCGGGCAGTTGCGTCAGCTCGGCCAGTGTTGCAGGTATCTTGTTATCATCTCTAACAATCCTGGCCAGCTTTACGATCCACTGTGATTTGTTTCTGTAATTGGTCACGGAGCCGATATATTCAACGAGACTTTCAGGTGTGGCATCCGCCAGGCTTTCCAGCGAAGGATAGGCTTCAAAAAATTTTCCTGCGAGCTCGTTGATATGTCTGTCGGAATCCTGTGCCGAGAGTATTACCATTATTACCAGCTGGTAACGATTTTTGTAATCAAGCGGATGTTTGAGTTTCCCATACCTGGCCAAAAGCGGCTCGAGATATTTATTCCAGTCAAAGCCCATAGTTTTCCCTCAAAATTTTTTTACGAACACATCGCCTTTTTTTGGGGCACAGAAGCCGTATTTCTTTCCGTCATTGCCGGTGTGATAAACTTCGCTTTCGATACGCATTCTTTTATTACTGATTGTCCTTAAATCAATGACGAGTCCCGCAATGCCGCCGTTTTTATCGGCGCAATTGGGGCATCTTTTTACAGCCAGTTGGATACCTGTTTTTGTCGCCCGGTATACTCCTTCGCCGTCAAGCATTCCCTCACACAAATTGAAGGTCATGAAAAATGTGTTGTTGCCGAAAAGTACTAACTCGGGCTTAACTCCTTCCTCGTAGGCCAGACTGTATCTTGCGATCACCCTTTTTTTCTGAACGTTTGTTGTTTTGCAGGAGAATAAAATCAAAATAAGAGTCAAGACAATGAGTGATCTTTTTAAAATCATGATATTTTCCCTGATTATTGTGTATTGGATTTTTCTTCAATCATTCTGTCCAGCCATTCCCTTACAAGGATATTAAAGATTTCTTCCTGCTCGATCTGGAGATTGTGCCCCGCTTTGTCAAGCACGGCAAAGGTCATTCTCGGATAAGCATCCATTATTTTCCAATGGTCCCGATAACCTACCGCGCAATCCTGTCTCCCGGTGAGCATCAGTGCCGGTTTGTCAAAAGGCTTGCCCAGTTTGTCAACATTAAAGCTGAATGGCACGTTTTGACCGAGATATTTTTCCAGGAAAAAACCGTCGGCGTTTTTCAATCCCGGAAGAATATCGGAATTGAATTTCTCCCAGACTTTTTTATTTTGAATTACATTTATCGACTCGAAATATGAAAGGTCTTCAGGGGTGAGGGTTTTTAACAAGGATTCATCCTTTTCAAACACCCTTAACTCTTCGGCGTTTTGCCTCTGGTTTTCCTGGTTCGCAACCGGGCAAATCAGGAGGAGACCGTCGACATCATCGGGCCTTTTGTTAATTATTCCCCGTGCAAGGTATCCGCCATACGACTCGCCTGCAACAGCGTAATGTTCTCCCGGGATTATTCCGTCAATGAATTCGAGAATCACCTCAAGCATTTTGTCCGTACCGTTGATCCATGATTTGCCGGCGGTACAGCCCATGCCCGGCAGGTCGAAATAAATACGCTTCCAGAACCCGCCGGTAGATTTGAAAATCGGCTCCATGCATCCCTTCATCAGTCTGTGATCCGGCCCCCAGCCATGGATCATAAGCACCGGCTTGCCTTTCCCGATTATTTCATAATAGATTGATATGTCCCTGTATTCAAAAAACATTTTTAATTCCCTAAGAATAATATACGGATTGCCGGATTATAAAATTACTTTTTATTTCTGTCAAATGATTAGTTCTATGGTCAATATTTGATGCCTGCTCCAAAAAAGTACAATAATATAAGTATTATCAGCCTTGAAGCAGCTTCTCAAAATTTTTTGACTGAATATCATAGATTTTCACTACATCATCATATTCTTTGTAGGCATCTTCAATTTTTTTCCCCAGGTCATGTATGCTTCTGGACAAGGCAGAGATTTTATCGCCTTCTTTTCCGGATGAAGAAGCTTCAATTAATTCATTTTCCAGTCTTTTGTGTTCTTCTTCCATGCCGATTATTTCCTCTTCAATTTTTTTGTATTCTTTTTCAATAGGTTTTAAAACTTTTGATTTTTCTTCAATAATTGCGGCTCTTTCCCTTCTTGCTTCCTTTTTATTCTGCGCGGATTCTTCTTTTAATTCCTGCTTGCCCTCGGCTATTTCTTCAACCCAGCCGACTTGTTCCAGGAAGGCCTCGTAATTATTCTCATAAACGAAAACCCTGCCTCCGTCGAATACTATCAGGCGCTCGGCTATCGCACGGAGGAACATTTCATTATGGGTCACTATTACAACCGCCCCCTCGAAATCATCGAGGCTTGCAAGAAGCGAATCGCAGGACTCCATGTCAAGATGGTTGGTCGGCTCATCCAGCAGAAGGAGGTTTACCGAACCGGCGAGAATTTTACCAAGCAGCACCCTGCTTTTTTCACCGCCGGACAGGACACTTACCTTTTTTAATGCATCATCGCCTTCAAACATCATTGCCCCGCAGATGGACCTTGCCTCAAGTTCATTTTTTTCAGGGTTGGAAATCATGATTTCATCAAGCGCCGTATGTTCCGGGTGAAGCTGGGGCTTATTCGTTTGACCGAAATATCCGGCCTTTAACAGTGAATGCTTTTTTATTTCTCCGTCAAGCGGATCAAGCTCACCCTGTATTAATTTCAGAAGAGTTGATTTGCCCCTTCCGTTGGGGCCGATGATTGCTATTCTGTCCTTCCTGCCGATAAAAAAACTTAAATCGTTTAACAGTAAACTTCCTCCATCATACCCGAAACTCAAATTGTTTATTTCAATTAACCTCGGGGGCTCAAAATTTTCGTATTTAAACCTGAATTCCAGATCCTTGATCTCTTCCAGCCTGTCCTTTTTCTCCTGCTTTTCAAGGAGCTTGATCCTCGATTGGATGAGCCCCGCAAGCCTGGCTTTCGCCCTGAACCTGCTTATGTATTCTTCTGTCTGCTTCCTCTTTTTCTCATCGTTTATTCTTTCCCTTTCGTAAATCTCCTCTTCCTGGGCAATCTGGAAATAAAGCTTTTCGGTATTGCCACTGATTTTCCTTGCCTTGTTCCTGTGAATACCGATAGTATGTGTAACGACCTGGTCCATGAAACTTCTGTCATGGGTCACGAGAATAAATTCCTCTTTCCATTCCCTTAAAAAACCCTTGAGCCATCTTATTGAAGTAATATCGAGGAAATTTGTGGGTTCATCCAGTATCAGCAGGTTGCAGGGGGAGAGAAGGGTTCTGGCGAGATTGAGCCTGATCATGTATCCGCCGGATAATTCTTTGGGCGATTTAATCATGTCATCACAGCTGAATCCGAGCCCGGATAATATTTTTTCGGCCTTCCAGACTTCACCTTTTTCATCATCAGGCAGTCCTTTTACGCATTCTTTTAAAACGCTTCCTTCGGTAAAATTTATATTCTGCTTCAAATATCCAAGCCTGTGCCCTTTGGGAATCACAACCGTGCCGCTGTCATATTCCTCTTCACCGCAGAGTATCCTTAAAAGAGTTGTTTTGCCGTGCCCGTTTCTGCCGACGAGGCCGGCCTTTTCACCGGCATTTATCTGAAAGCTGATATTATCAAGCAAAATCCTGCCGGCATAAGTTTTTGTCAAATTTATACACTGAATCATAATGTTCAAGGTATATACCGAAATGATTTTTGAGTCAATAATTTTCAGGGATTTACAGCCAAAAAATGTTGATAAATACTTTTTTTTAATTTATATGTTTTATATCATTCATATCCAGGAGTTTTTATGGCAAAGCAGAAATTTTTAATCACAGGCGGCTCGGGGTTTTTGGGAATTAACCTTGTCAGGTATTTGATGAAAAAAAAAATCAAAGACATCACCTCATTCGATATAGCTCCTTTTGATTATCCCGAAAAGGACAAAATTAAAATTATTACCGGAGATATAAGGGATAAGGCAGTTGTGAAAAAGGCAATGAAAGGCGTAAACATTGTCATACATACCGCGGCAGCTTTGCCTCTTTATTCAAAAGAGGATATCATGTCAACGGAAGTGGAA
>JBJKSS010000468.1:0-4364 GCA_046703745.1 Spirochaetota bacterium | reverse complement strand
GCCGAAATCATGCAGGAAATTCCCCTCGGGCCCGAGGTGGTTGTACACAACGTCCAGGCAGACGGACAGCCCGGTTTTGTGACAGGCATTGACGAGTTTTTTCAGCCCTGTGAATCCTCCGTAGCTGTCCTGCACCGCATAGAGCCCGACACCGTCGTATCCCCAGTTTCTCTTGCCGGGAAACTGTGCAGCGGGCATTATCTCAAGACATGTTATGCCGAGATCCTTCAAATACGGCAGCCTGTTTACTGCGGCTTGGAAGGTCCCTTCGGGAGTGAAGGTTCCGATGTGCGCTTCATAGAATATGAGGTCTTTAACGGCTATGCCTTTCCAACCGGTGTCGTTCCATTTGTAATTGTCATGATCCACGACGCATGACGGGCCGTGAACGCCGTCCGGCTGGAAAAATGAAACCGGGTCGGGCCGTTCCTTTTTGCCGTCTAACAGATATGCGTACCTTGTGCCCGGCTTAATACCGCCGGCCATGAGGCTGAAATAACCCCAGGGTTCTTTATCCATTTTCAATAAAGAAGTTTTGTCATCAGCATAAATTTTCAGCTCTACTGCCGTGCAGTAAGGCGCCCATACCCTGAAAAGGCACTTATCATTCCCCTGCATTACAGCACCTAACGTTAAATCCCCGCCGGCCGCATGATCCATGTTTTATCGTTCCCCCGTGTTTGTCAGAATGCAGGCGCATGTGTTTTTGAAAATTTCCGAAGCCTTGATTGTATCGGTTTTGCCGGTTTTAACAACGCTCACGGTTTCGGATGATATTACGTTCCTCAACCCGGATTGGATATCCAGACCCTCGGGGAGAAGGAGCCGTGTATCCTCCCAGAATCCCGGATCAAATTTATAATTTTCATCGGTGTGCCATTCGGCAAAGAGGCGGCCTCCTGCGGTCAATGCAAAGTCGCTGCCATGCCTGCAAATAAAGGCAACGATATTGTTTTCCCTCCGCCCTGCCGTCACAACCGGTATGTATTCCCCCGAGACAAAAAGCTCCTTGTGCCTCCTGCGAAACAACAGCCCCTTCATCGTGTAGAGGAATTTGAGATGGGCCATATTCATCGCGTTCAATTCGCAGGCTGACATTAGATCCTCCGGTGAAGTTTTGCCTTTTATCATATCGAGGAGCCCCTGCCTTGATCCGTAATCTACCTGCCTCCTGTTGTCCGGATCGACAAGACAGTAATTTATCGTTTCATTTCCCTGGTAAATATCCACGACCCCCGGTGAGCCGATTTTTATAACGGAGGCAGAAAGGCTGTTGAGCTTGCCGAGTGAAGATATTTTTCTTTGGAAAGGCAGGAAGTTTTCAAGGAAGCGGCCGCCGGGAACAGCGCCCAATATCGATCTTGTGAATTTTTCGACTGCATTTTCGTATTCCGCATCAGGCTTTGTCCAGCTTGTATAGATTTTCGCCTCACGGATCGACTTGAGGACATACTGCCATATCCGTTCGGCAAACCGGCCGGATGTTTCTTCCGTCATATCCTCATCGGGCCATGCGCCGATCAGGGTCTGGTAGATGAAATATTCTGTGTTGCGCCTCGGTTCGGCAACGCCCCTGATTATTGTTTTGAATTCATCGTTTGCAGCTGACCATTCGTTTATTTTTTCGTTCCATTCGTCGGGCATCTCGCTCAAGACGTTTATCCGCATACTCACATCTTCGCTTCGCTTTGTATCGTGTGTCGACGTCGTGATCATGCTGCACGGCCATCGTTTGCTGCGGGAAATATTATGCGTGTGAAAGTCGCCCGGCGCGTGGCCGAAGTAAAACGGATCCCCGCCGACCTCGTTAAGCGACACAAGACGGTTATAAACATAAAATGTCGTGTCCTCGACCCCCTTGGCCATTATCGGCCCTGACAATTGCTGGAACCTCAAAAGAAAATCCTTGTAGAGTTTCATCTCGGTGCTGCCGGATTCGATATTAAGGCAGAGGAGCAGTGCATCCTCAAGGAAGTCAAAAACCGCAGGGTTGAGCATCGGGGTTTTTTCACGCGCCCTTGCAATTGCAGCCCTGATGTTTTTTTCATCCCTTTCGGATATCTTTACGCTGTCGGGTGACACATAGGTCCTGTAAACGGGGAATCCCGCTATAACCTCACGGATCGCAACGGTCAGGTCGTTCCTGGTGAAGTCCCTGAAATTCCTGTTAGTTTCGGAGATGAGATCGAGCCTGTGCCCGAGCGCATTGATCTCGCTCGCCATGGGAATGAGACCGAAAAATTTTTTCTTGTTATACACGAGGGTTTCAAAATCTATGCTGTGTCCTATGTAATTTTCATAAATATGTGCAAATTTCCCGTCGTTCCTTCTGTCAACAAACAGGCCGTTTAACGCATTAAGATAGTCGTACCCGACCGTCCCGTGAATGATCCAGCTGCCCGGCAGGGTTTCGTTGCGGTCGAGTATTTTTTCCGCAACAACATAAAAAGCGGGCGACGAGGCGAACTCCCCTGTAAGGAGCCGGTCGAGTGCGGATCTGACCGCATCAACGTCTATTTCCTCTGCCGCTTCCCCCGAATCCGGATTATCCGTCAATTCTTTAAGCACCATCCGCAGAAGATATTCCCTTTGCAGTCTCCTGAAATAGACCGGCGGGTCATAAAGGCCGTCGGGATGATCGATGCGCAGCCCGTTGATTTTACCGTCTTTTATCAGGTCAAACAACAGCTCATGATAATGCCTGAAGACCTTTTCATCCTCGATGCGGATAGCGGCAAGTTCGTTTATGTCGAAAAATCTCCTGTAATTGATTTCCTGTGAAGCAACCGACCAGAAAGCAAGGCGGTACGGCTGAATGTTGAGAAGATGATCCAGCAGGTCAAAGCTTTCCGGCTTCTGCGTGTCGCCGTTGAACATGACGATGCGGGATCCGATGAAATTGCGGATATCTTCGCTTCTTGCAGAGAGCTGCCCCAGCCTCTGTTTTGCGATTTCCTTTTCGCGGCTGCGCTCAAGCATTTTGTCCCCGTCCGGCTCTGTTGACGGGGGAAGATTTTTGAATGCTGTTATGATGCTCAATAATTCAAGATAATCGGGATTGTTTCGTCCCATTTTTTTAAGCAGTGCTTCGCCGCTGTCCTCGAGAATTACGGGGCAGGTTTTGGGATCGACAGGGAATTTGTGGTCGAAATACGAAATGAAAAAAGAGCCGTCCAGGTAATTGAGCCGTATTTCACCGTTTTCAAGCACCCTGCCGTAAAAATTCCCAAGCACGGGAAGCAAAACCTTGCCGGTCAGCTCCTCCTTTATGGGCCTCCAGTCGATGTCGAAATAATGTGAATACAGCGAGCTTTGCCCGTTTTCAAGGACATCGAGCCACCAGATATTGTTGCTGCCGATGATCCCCATGTGATTGGGCACTATATCGGCAATGAGTCCCATGGAATTTCGGGAAAGAGCGTCACAAAACTGCATGTATTCGTCCCGGGTTCCTATTTCACTGTTTATGCGGTTTGGGTCGGTTACATTATACCCGTGCATGCTTCCCGGTACAGCCTGGAAAAACGGTGAGCAATAAACCGCTTCGATGCCCAGCTCCTTCAAATACGGGACAAGCGCCCTCGCATGGTTGAACGTAAAATCACGGTTAAGCTGCAAGCGGTAAACGGATGACGGTATGTAAACAGACCGTGTTTTTTTCAGGATCAGGGATATGAGCCTCTCTTCGCTGAATACTTTTTTAAGAGGTTGTTTTTTATTTTTGTCATTATCGTAAATTGTCAAATTTTCAGTCATATTATTCCTTTTTCAAATCGTGCTCCATGAGTATGAATACTGCCAGAGAATGATTTTTCAGGCTGTATTCATCACCGCCATTGGTTTTCATAATATCATGTTTTATGCAGGAGGTGTCAAGGAAAAGTTCCCAGTAATGACCGGGAGAGGGCTCCGGCAAAATGAAACCGGCATCTTCGTCAGAGGCATTCATAAGCAGCATCACGGTCTCGCCGGATATTTTCTCGCCGTATTCGTCAACCTCATCGATTGCATCGCCGGCAAGGAGCACTCCCAGGCTTTTCACCAGCGAGGAATTCCATGTGTCGTCGCTCATCTCCCTGCCGTCCGTGTTGAGCCAGGTTATATCCTTGACGCCGAGCCCCCTGATGAGACGGCCGTTAAAAAAATTTCTCCTGCGGAATACCATCTGCTGCCGGCGCAGGCTTATAAGCAGCCTGGTGAAATCAAGAAGTTCCTTTTTTCTTTCCGTCAGGTTCCAGTCGATCCAGTTGAGCCCGTTGTCCTGGCAATATGCATTGTTGTTTCCCATGCGTGTGGCGCATATTTCATCGCCGGCAAGGAGCATCGGCACGCCCTGCGACAGAAAAAGTGTCGAGAGGAAATTC
>JBJKSS010000467.1:0-3675 GCA_046703745.1 Spirochaetota bacterium | reverse complement strand
TGCAGGCAGACCTTTTCTATAGGCGTAAGGCTCTCGTCATATGCAAATGCAATATCATAGATTAATTCATTCATGAATATATTAATCTACCGGTTCTCGGGAATCGTTTACAAAAAATCAAAAAAATCTTTTAAATATCCGGTTTCCTGACTGTTCCACCCTAAATTGCCGCTTTCTGAAATATAATCCTCTACCAAGGATGTTTTCCCGAGATTATACAGGGCCATGAGTGCATTCCTCAGGATACAGAGAGGGTCAATCCATGATGCACCGAGCTGGTTGCCTGCGAATCTTTTTTTATAATCATCCTTTTTTAAACCGGGGATTTCTTCAAGATCAAAAAATATCCCAAGATAACCGGGCGGGCATTTATCAATGCCCCCGGTTGTAATGCTGCTGTTGCCGGGACAGCAGTCAATGCAGTCGGTGCATCCGAAAAACCTCTCTCCCCATAATTTGACAAACCTTGTTTTGTCAAGCCCTGTCCCCCAGTTTAATTCACCGGATAAATGTTGAAGGCAAAAATTTTTATCAACCGTGAAATTTTCCCTTAAAGCGCCGGTCGGACATTTGTCAATGCATAATGAACAGTTCCTGCACATTTCATTCAATTCCAGCCGGGCATTAATTCCGCAGCATGCAATGTCCGGGCCGATAAACAGCTCCCCAATGACGGATTTCTGGCCGTCCGGTGCGATGCTCAAAAGCGTGTTCCTTGAATATTTCCCCAGCCCTGCCAAAGCGGCAAGGAGCTTTTCATTGAATGAAAGGGTATTGACGAATATCCTGAAAGAATTCCTGTCAGAAGAATCATCCCCGCACATCCGTTTTATATATTGAGCAAGCTCTTTCAATTTCATGAAAAGAATTTTATAAAAATTGGCTGATGTATAATGTGCGATATAGCCTGTGGCTTCAGCTGAGGCATTATTCCATGAATAATTGTAATTCATGGCAGCGACAATGACACTGCTGTAATGAGGTAAAATATTTTCCTTTACATAATCATTTATAAAACTGCTGCCTTCGGGGCACCCGGCGAGACTTTTAAGGGAAATCATTTTTAAGGAATCAATCGCAAGTTCCCCTGCCCTCTTTACAATCAGTTCGATCTGCTGTTCGGTTAAATGCACGGTTTTAGTTTTTCCTGTTGCCAAGCTTTATATCACGAAATTGCGTGGGAGTGATGCCTTCTGATATCTTGAACATCCTGATAAATGTAAAACGCGAATTAAACCCGCATTCAGATGATATTTCATCTATACCCTTCGAGGTGCTGTTAAGCAAGAACTTTGCTTTTTTCATCCTGAGGTTGTTAAGGTATTTCTGGAACGACATGCTGAGGTGCTCCTTCAGGAGCCTTGACAGGTGCGGAGTGGACACGTTGTATTCCATGGCAATATTTTCCAGAGATATGTCCTTTGTAAAATTTGAATTAATAAAATTTATGACATTGTTGATTTCGAATTTTCCGGTCTGGATGTTTTTTGACAAATCGGTAATTTTAATGACCATGTTGAAGACATGCTCCGATATCCTGTCAAGGCTGAGATTATGATATTCCCTGGAAAGATCGATGTGTTCCCTGTCCATGAGATGCGCAGGCGAAATATCCTTTATATTCAATGCCCTTATGCATGTATAATAAAGCCTCACGTAGAGTTCTTTCTGCATGTTGCCGGTAATATTCCTCTTCTGGTTTTTCTCAACAATCTCTTTTACGATATTCAATGCTTCGTTCTTAAACCCGGTGAGGAGGTAATTCAAAAACTGGTTTTCCTCGTTCAAAGTGAATACATACTGGATATCGAAATTGGTTTTGGGCACAAAGACCTTTATGCGTTCCTCACCGAACAGATTGAGGTCGGATATTGACTGCACGGCATCCTTGTAGGATTCGACCATGCCCTTAATGCCGTAATGGAGCCTGCCGAACCCGCAGAATACATCAATGTATTTTTCCTTTTTGTATTTGTATATTTTCAAAATCCTGACGAATGAATCCAGAAGCATGCCGGGATTAACTTCAACCGGAAGATTGAATATTATGCAGATTTCATTTTTGTTCAATGTCAGGAGGTAAACATCGTCCGGATCGTTGAATGCATTCTTGAAGAGCCTGTAGGTCTCGTTAATAATTCCAAACTGTTCCTGCCTGTTAAAGTCCCTGTAGAATTCATCATTGAAATAGAGCCTTATCATGGAAACTATGAAATTGGGATGCCTGAATGTGATATTGTTCTCCCTCAGGAATGCCCTAAGCTCATCTTCCATAAAAATGATATTTTCATTCAAAATCTTCAACAGGTAATTCTCGGAAACCATCGGCAGGGCCATGGTAAGGCTCCTGGTCAGCCTGTCCCGGTCCGCCAGAAGCTCGCTGATCTTGCCGCTTATGGCACCAAACTCATCGTTATTCTTTTTAAAGCCGGCTAACGGCCTTATCAGGGAAAGCAGCTCCTTCACGGGATTATACAAAAACCTGCTCATTATCAGTGAGAAAACAAGGGACAACAAAAGACAGATCAGGCTGACCGCAACAGCAATTTTATCGATCGGAATGGCATTTATATAAAGGTCACTGTATGGTATTGTGGCCGCATAAAAAACCCTTGAAGTGTAAGGCATCATGGATTCACTGGAGAGAACAAGCCGTTTACCGTCAAATATATCGGCCCTTACAGGGCTGGTTTCCCTGATTGATTTCAAAACCCCGGCGTCTTCTATTTTCTTTTCATTGAAATACCTGAGGGCACGCTGCATGTTCCAGGAAGACATTTTGAATTTTTCCTTCATTTTTATGGTGTTTTTCTTCAGGAAAGAATAAAAATCCAGGTCCTCGTAACCGTAATATTTTGACAGGATATAGTCGGAGGAAGTTATGATGTTCCCCTGGGAATCAAGAAGCAGTATATTGCTGTTCCTGGTGAGAGAAAACTGGACCATCAGGAAGGAAATTTTTTTCAGATCGATATTGACAAGAATAACATTGTCTTTCCTTCCCCTGTCATATACGATATACGGAAGTACATAATCGGATGTCAGCTTGTTTTCACGGAACACAGTGGGCCTGTAGATTGTTATGGATTTTTTTTCAATATCATTGATAAAATCATCCGGGTCTATCCCGGGATAATAGGTTTTCATAAAATCATTATATTTTTGAACGGAGTATTTATCGACGACGGACCTGCTTTTCAAATTAATATAAAATATGCTGTGGACATAAGTATAAATCTGCGTACCGAATAACGGAAAGCCTTTGGGATAATCCCTGAAAAGATTTTTTGACTCCCTTAATCCGTCAAGTTCATTGGTCCAGGCATAGCTTTCGGCCCTTTTGAGGCTCTCGAGTATACTTGTATCTATTACGTTACCGAGAATATCAAGCGATATCTGGTATCTTTCTTCCAGTTTTTTTTCAAAAAAATGCAGATAAAACTGCGTCGATAAAAATGAAACCGTAAGAATGAATAATGCAATTATCAGGAAATAGAGGAACAATTTTTTGTAGAAGTTTAATTTAAGTAACCTGCTGCCGTTTTTTCTCATATTTGTTTATTCCTACAATTTTTTGTTCCTTTATACAACACTAATTTTAACAATAATTGCATTTTCCGGCCTGTGAATGCATCAAGTTTTGTTTAAAGCCCCATTAAGCGTCCTGTATTCGGT
>JBJKSS010000466.1:0-16354 GCA_046703745.1 Spirochaetota bacterium | reverse complement strand
GTAAATACCGACAGGGGAATTTTCTGCTACATTGTTGCGGATTTGAGCCTTGCATGGAAATATGAAGGTGAAGAGATAATCAGTTCAATAAATATTGAGTTTGGAGAATGGGTGCTCGGCGGAAAATACACAGTTTTTGATTATCTTCCCGGCGCAAATGTTCTTAATCCGTTGTTTGCATCTTCAATGGATGATGCCGGATTTTCAGATGATAAAATCGCGGTATCAATCGGGGCGAAGCGGTATTTCATTGACACCGGCAAAAGGGTTTTGTCGGTAAATACGACGAATGATTACAATGTTTACAGGGAAACCAAAACAGAAACATCCAGGCTCATATCCCGCGAAATCAACATGGGATTTTACAGGCAGGCCGTTTATATAAAGGATCTTTATTCGGGCAAGGAAACAATGATTACCGGCAAACCCAACCTCCTTTACAAGCTTTACCAGCCGGAGCTTGAGCTGGGCATTGACTATTATGACAATCCGTCAGGACTGAAATACGAAGTCGCACTTGTATTCGACTGCATAAAATCGGACGAGGGTATTTTCCCCATACTTTCCGATTTGAAGGAGCTCGATATTCCTGCTGATTTTTTCATAAACGGCACCTTCATGGACATCAATCCGGCTGTCACAAGGCAAATGTCCTTTTTCAACATGGAAGCGGGGAACATGTTCCAGTATTACGTCGATCTGACGAACAATGATTTTCTCATCGACAAGAATTTCATAAGGCAGGGACTTTCGGCTAACGAGGAAAAATATTACAGGCTCACCGGCAAAAATTTTTCCCCGATCTGGCACAGCCCGAGATTTTTTTTCAACGACAACATCATCCGGTACGGGAATGAAAGCGGCTACAAATTCGTCACTTTCAACCTGGACAGCCTTGACTGGAAAGATGACAACGGCACGAATGAATCCGCGGACGGACAACTTGACAATTCAAAACTCATCGAAAGGATTCTTCAAAATCTCAAACCGGGTGAGATCATAATTTTCAGCACAGGCAAAAATGACAGCACAAGGAAAGAATGGCTGTTCAACGACCTGGACGTGCTTTTGGGAGAGATGGTCAGATCAGGCTATTCATTCACAACAGTGACGGATCTGATGAAGAAATACAAGAAACCGTAAAGCAGCCGCAATAAGCCGGAACTGCTTTCAGGAATATCTAATCAAAAAATTTTTCAACGTTTTTTTTATACTCATTTATATTTCTGTCAATATATTTTAAGTGATCGTAAATATGAGTCGTATAAATCTTCATAGACCTTTTTAAGGTTATTTTATTAATTTGATTTTTATATTCATGGATAAAATAATCTTTTTCCCATTCTTCATCATCAACATTTTTTAAATATTCATAAGTTAATTCCCTTAATAATTTAAAAATCAGTAAATATTTTTTTAAATCTTCCCGCTCATAATCAAGTTTTTTAGTCCAGGCACTTTCTTCTATAACAAAACATTTGGAAAATGGCTGTGCCAATATTGATTTCCATCTGATAAAATTGTTTATTTCACTGTCTGCGATATGAATAATATGTTCTTTTATGCTCCAGGCATCTTTAATATCAGGTTTATAAATTAGTATTTCACTGGTTAATTTATTAATCTTGTTTTCGAGTAAATTATAACCGTTTAAATATTCATTTAATAATTCCAAATATTTCATCAATTACCTCACGTGAAATTACCAACATCATTATACCCCTTCCGCCATCATTTGTATATAGCCTGTTAGTACTATATTGACGTCATTCCAATCCAAAATGGTCCAAATTCGCTGATCGTTTTAATCACTTCTACGATTTTCCATTACATTAATATTATTTCTTCATATCGCGGCGTACGTTTTTTAAAATATCAACATGATTGTCTAACCCTCAAGCCAGTTGCCTGCGCGGCAAGAGAACACGTTTGCCAAATGCACGATCATAAAACATGGAACGCTTTAAAAAGCTATTTGCGTGCATTTGGCGGACGGGTTACTCGCAGGCAACTGGCGTTAGATTTTTTTATAATCTATTATTGATACCCTACTCATCACGCCACAATATACCTGAGGTCCCGGAGCTGCGCTCCGCTTACCCACATCGGAAGTACCCCCCCCCCACTTCAAAGCTGAATTAAAGAAGCTTTTTGCTCCTTTAATTCAGTAAAAAGGTGCACTAATTGAGTAAAAAGCTCAATTAGTTGAGTTCAGGGGGTCTTTAATTGAGTTCAAAGCTCCTTTAATTCTTTTCAGGACTCAATTAGTTCTGCTTCGGACTCCTTTAATTCCCCTGTCGGGCTAATTAAAGAAGCTTTCAGGCGAATTAAAGGAGATTGCAAGTCAATTGGCTGACTTGACAGATGGTTTCGGGCCGTTATTCTCAAATCTCACCTTGAGGTCGTCGAATATCACCTTTGCGCCCGCAACATTCATCTTCACTGCCTGCTTGACTGCGTTGTAGTACGAGAGTGCTGCGATGAATGCTTCGCTTCCCGAAAGCATCGTCGTATCGGTCAACGCGGCCGAGAGCTCTTCAAGGGGTTTGGAAATTTTGTCGAGCGAGTCGTATGCCTCGACGTCGATCCTTAACTCCGGAATGCTCAGGTACGAGGGTGTGAATTGCGGATGACTCTCCGCGTATTCCAGAGCCTTCTTCACGAAAGGCGCGTTTCTTTCGCTCATCTTGGGCAATGTTTTTCTCTCGTCGGTAGAAATCGTTACGAGGTAAGGCTTGAGAATGCCCTGAAGCGTTTTCAACGCATCGTTTACTTTCGCAACATCCTCCGCATTGAGCTTGATGGAAACAAGATTTTCCTTTGACATTTTTTTCTCCTTTTTTCAAGAATTATTTTTTGAAAACTTTTATGCAATCAACGGTTTTCACCGGTCATGCGCATCATATTATATCAAACGGAAAACACAGGGGTCTTCTGTCCGCTATTGGACAATTTTTTGAAAGGAAAAACTCTTTTGAATATTTTTTGTTAACTTGTTATTGAAAGGCATATTATCACAATCAGATTATAAAAAGCAAATTTATTTTTTAAGGAATTGAAGAATGCGGGGGAGATAAAGGAGAAGTCGAGCACTGCAGCATATACGGTATGCAGTGTTAAGTCGGAGCAATTTTATTTTAATCTTAAACATTTGTATATTCATATTTAAGTTCTTAAAAATCATCATTTCTTCCTGTTACGTCGCGGCTTTTTAAAAAATAATCAAAATTAATTTAACCATCAAGGTTACAAATGGCGCGACAAGAGCCGAGCACCAAATTGGGGATCATAAAAATAAAGAGATTTGTTCATTTTAATTTGAATATCCCCAATTTGGTGCTCGGGCTCGCAGGCAGCCATTTGTAACCGTTAGATTAAAGTATTAACATTGTTTATTGATAAATCATAGCGATGGAATAGGCTGAGGGACCGGGGGCTGCGCCCCCCCCGTCTTCCGCATTTTTATTATTGATAAAACTTCCTTATAATGGTATAAAATCACTCAATTTACTTAATGGAGATTTGTTATGTCTTTTGATAAGGTTGACAAGCAGGTGGAATTCCCGAAGCTGGAAGAAAAAATCCTCAAATTCTGGAACGATAACATGATTTTTGAAAAAAGTCTGGAGCAGACCAAAAACGGCAGCCAGTATGTATTCTACGACGGGCCGCCCTTCGCAACCGGCCTGCCCCATTACGGCCATATCCTGCCGGGAACGATCAAGGACATAATACCGAGGTTTCAGACGATGAAGGGGCATTATGTCGAGAGGGTCTGGGGCTGGGACTGCCACGGCCTTCCGGTTGAAAACCTCATCGAAAAGGAGCTTAACCTCAACAGCAAGCAGGATATCCTTAAATACGGCATTGACAATTTTAACGAAGCATGCAGGAAAAGCGTTTTACGATATACGAAGGAATGGGAAAAAACCATAGACAGGATGGGCAGGTGGGTGGATTTCAAGAATGCCTACAGGACGATGGACCCCGAATACATGGAATCCATCTGGTGGGTCTTCAAGTCCCTCTGGGAAAAAGGACTGATCTACGAAGGATTCAAAATACTCCCATACTGCTACAGGTGCGCAACGCCGCTCTCCAATTTTGAAACCAACCAGGGCTACAGGGATGTCCAGGATCCGGCTATAACGGTAATGTTCCAGATCAAGAATGCGGACAACACCTTTATTCTTGCATGGACAACCACACCGTGGACGCTGCCGTCAAACATGGCGCTGGCCGTGGGCGAGGACATAGATTATGTCAAGGTTGAGGATGACGGCAAGACATTCATTCTCGCAGAAGCACTGCTTTCGAGGTACTACAAGGATCCATCGAAGATCAAAATTACAGAAAAGATGAAAGGCACGATGCTTGCAGGCCTGAAATATGTACCGCTGTTTCCCTATTTCTCCAAATATGAAAATGACAACGCCTTCAGGGTTGTGCTTGGGCACCATGTTTCAACAGAGAGCGGCACGGGCATTGTTCACATAGCGCCAGGGTTCGGCGAGGACGATGCCGAGATCGGGAAGAATGAAAACCTGCCAGCGGTGTGCCCGATCGACGACGAAGGAAGGTTCACCGAAGAGGTTTCGGATTACCAGGGCGTGAACGTAAAGGAAGCTGACAGGGCAATAATCAAAAGGCTCAAGGATGAAAAAAAGGTCGTCAAACATGAAACCTACCAGCACTCGTACCCGCATTGCTGGAGATGCGACGAGCCGCTCATCTACAGGGCGGTGTCAAGCTGGTTCGTAGATATACAGAAAATAAAAGACAGCATGCTCGATGCAAACTCTAATATCAACTGGGTGCCTTCCCATATCAAGGAAGGGCGGTTCGGCAAGTGGCTTGAGAATGCAATAGACTGGGCAATCAGCCGCAACAGGTACTGGGGCTGTCCGATACCTGTGTGGAAATGTGAAAAATGCGGTGAGACCAAATGCATCGGCAGCAGGGAAGAACTTGAAAAATCGGCCAACTCCAGGGTGACGGACCTCCACAAGCATTATGTTGACAAACTTACTATGAGCTGTCCGAAATGCAAGGGCACGATGCACAGGGTCGAGGAGGTACTGGACTGCTGGTTCGAATCGGGAGCAATGCCCTATGCACAGAGCCATTACCCGTTTGAGAACAAGGAAAAATTCGAACTGACATACCCGGCCGATTTCATAGCAGAGGGCCTCGACCAGACAAGGGGATGGTTTTACACCCTCGTGGTTCTCGGCGCTGCGCTGTTCGGGAAGAATGCATTCAAGAACGTAGTTGTAAACGGGCTGGTGCTCGCCGAGGACGGCAAGAAGATGTCCAAGCGTCTTAAGAATTATCCGGAAGTGGAATACATATTCAACAAATACGGTGCGGACGCTCTGAGGCTTTTCCTCATGAACTCAAGCGCCGTAAAAGCGGGTGACCTTCTGTTTAGCGAAAGCGGCGTCGAGGAAACACTGAGAAATTTCCATCTCTCCCTGTGGAACGCGTATTCGTTTTTCGTAACTTATGCGATAGTCGACAACTGGGATCCGGTAAAAAACCGGGCGGATAAATTCGAGAATCACCTCGATGTATGGCTCGCAAGCTATACGGAGAAACTCGCTGCCGATGTTAACCGCTGCCTTGAAGAATTCGATTTCCAGGCCGCTGTAAAAACGCTTTACGGTTATCTCAACGGTCTTACCAACTGGTACATCAGGAGATCGAGGAGAAGGTTCTGGAAGTCGGAGAATGACAACGACAAAAATCAGGCATACACGGCATTGTACAGGGCGCTCTTGAAATTCTGCATCATTGCGAGCCCGATTACGCCGTTTTTGGTTGAAGAAATATACCAGAATCTGAAAACCGCAGATATGCCGCTCTCGATACATCTCTCGGCATTCCCCGTTGAAAACAAATCACTGCGTGACACCGAACTCGAGAGGGAGATGGAGCTTGTGCAGATGGCAGTTGAAATGGGCAGGAGCCTGCGCGCAAAGGTTAAAATCAACCTGCGGAAGCCGTTGAACGCGGTTTACCTTGTTACAAAAAATCAATCGGAAATAGCCTTGTTAAAAAAAATGGAAGCGATAATCCAGGAAGAGCTCAATGTAAAGTCGGTTATCTACGAGGAAGATGAAGAGAAGCTCGTTACGCTTTCAAGCAAGGCCAATTTCAGGACACTGGGCAAGAAGATCGGTAAACTGATGAAACAGGCCGGCGAAATTATCGCGGGCTTCATATCAGATGAAATCAAGAAACTCGAAGGCGGACAGAATGTCACGATCAGCGTTGAAGGCAATGACTTCGAGCTTTCACCCGAAGACGTGCTTATCGACAGGACGGAAAGGGAAGGATTGTCTGTCATAACAGAGGGTTCGCTGACGCTTGCGCTCGATACCAATCTTACGCAGGATCTGATCGAGGAAGGCATTGCGCGGCAGTTCATCAGACACGTCCAGAACCTAAGGAAGGACAGGGACCTTGATGTTACGGACAGGATCAATGTTTATTACAATGCCGGAGGCGAAATTGCCAGAGCCTTGAAAAACTGGGATGAAACCATCAAGCAGGAAACACTTGCGATAGAGGTACTGGAGTCTAAAGATGCCGATGTTACGGTAAATATAGAAGATACGGACATTAAGATCGGTCTTGAAAAAAGATGACCGGTTCATTGCTGCCTGTTATTGTCCTCGGGTTCGGCCTGTCCATGGATGCATTCAGCATCAGCGTGGGATTCGGGTGCTGCAACAAAAATTGCGGTTCTTCCCCGGCTCTGAGACTGGCCTTTTTTACCGGGCTTTTCCAGTTTGCCATGCCTCTCTTTGGATGGCTTTTCGGCAGTTTGCTTGGCAAATTCATCGATAAATTCGGTCCGTGGCTCGCATTCATTCTGCTCTCGGGGATCGGGATAAAAATGATCGTCGAGGCATTCATAAAAAAGGAAGAATGCGGCACAAAAGATATTTCTAAAGGCAGGGAGCTTTTTATCGCCTGCTTTGCAACTTCGATAGACGCATTTGTGGCGGGGTTGTCCCTTGGCATACTGAACATGCCGTTATTCATTTCAGCCGGTATAATAGGCGCCATTACTTTCGGAATGTCCCTTCTCGGTGTTTACATCGGCAGGTTCATCGGCCTGCTGATCGGCAAATGGTCGGAAGTTGCCGGCGGGATCATCCTTATACTCATCGGAATAAAAATTTTATTTTTCTGACAAAAAATATTTCAAACAATCTTTCTTAATTCACATAATGATAAAAATTAAAAAAAGTAATTGTAAAAAGTATAAAATTAAGTTATTATTATTATAAAATATTGATAAATGACTTGAGAATGCGCTGAAGTTGAAAAATAAATTAACCAGCAGGGGAACTATATGTCGACTATAGTCAAATGTGAAGGCTGCGGACATGAGAGCATTTATGTATACAAGTGTTCTGAATGCGGTGAGATAAGATGTTTTTTCCCGCTATGTACCGGCAACAAGAATTCCGGCAAGGAAGGTGCCGCAAAAACCGGTCAGGTTTGCATTAATTGCAATAAGGGCACCTATGTGAAAATTTCAGAATAAATCATTGAATGTGAATGAATAATAACGGCTGCCTTTAAAAAGCGGATGTTCCTGCTTTTTAAAGGCAGTTTTTTTATGTAAGACAAATGTTGTAGGATAACAATATCAGGCATTGATCCTTTCAAGAAGATAATCTTTCAACGCATCATAAGTGTTGTCGATTTCAATGCTGTGTTTGGGCCTGGACAACGCTTCCCTGAGTACTTCGGGAATTTCTATATCAACGTTGACCGCCTTTTTGATTGTCTCTCCGAATTTCGCCGGATGCGCGGTTTCCAGGAGAATCACGGGCGTGTTTTCATTGACCGGTTTTGCCATGTATTCCTTTACCGCCCTGTACCCGACCGCACCGTGGGGATCGAGGATATAGCCGTATTTCCCGTAAACTTCCCTGATCGTCTCAACGGTTTCCTCGTCAGTTACCTTGAAACCTTCGATGTCCTTTCCCATCATTTCGCTGTTTTTGTAAAGATCGAGCATCCTTGCAAAGTTGGACGGGTTGCCGACATCCATTGCATTCGAATATGTATGTTTTGATGGCCGGGGTTTGAATACGCCGCTGTCGAGAAATTCGGGCACGACATCGTTTACATTCGTGGCAGCGATGAATTTTTCCACATTCAAACCCATGTGCTTCGCAAGAAGGCCGCCAGTGAGGTTGCCGAAGTTGCCCGACGGGATGCAGAATACAACGGGGTCTTTCCTGTTTTCAATGACCTGCATCCATGCCCAGATATAATAAAATGACTGTGGAATCAGCCTTGCAATGTTTATCGAATTGGCGCTTGACAGCATCATCCTGGTGTTAAGCTGTCTGTCCATGAAGGCATCCTTAACCATCTTCTGGCAGTCGTCAAAATTGCCCCTGACTTCCAGTGCCGTGATGTTTTCACCGAGTGTAGTAAGCTGCTTTTCCTGGAGATTTGACACCTTGCCTTTTGGATAAAGTATTATTACATTGATGTTCGGCACCTTGTAAAAGCCTTTTGCAACAGCCGAGCCCGTGTCTCCGGAAGTTGCAACGAGTATCGTAACTTTCTCCTTGTTCATTCTCACAAAATGGCCCAGCACCCTTGCCATGAACCTTGCACCGAAGTCCTTGAATGCGGCTGTGGGGCCGTGAAACAGCTCTAGCACGTGAATGTTGTCATGAATGTTTTTTACCGGAACATCGAAGTCGAAGGCATCATAAACAATTGTTTTCAGGTCATCATCGCAGATTTCACCGTCAAGGATCAATCTTGATGCAAGGAAACACATATCATCGAAATTTTTCGCATTAAAAACGTCATCGGTAAGTTTAACTATTCTTTCGGGCATGTACAGGCCCTTGTCCGGTGCGAGACCGGTAATCACCGCTTCCCTGAAACTTGCAGGAGCGGCCTTGAAATTTGTGCTGTAATATTTAATCATGGTTTTCCTTTAATTTACCGGCCGGCCAATTGTATACGGCAAGCCAAGGTTTTTACTTTATAATTTTTTTTTTGCAAAATTTCAAGATGGAATTTTTGTGTTAAATTTAATTCATTCTTAACAGAATATTAAACGGATATTAAAAAAAATAACAGACAATTGTCTTTTTGGTTATGAATGAGCACCGCTGCGCGTTAAAAAGAGTGCAACGCCAAAAAATTTTAAAATGGAGCTTAAAAATATGGGCCTTGAATTGAGAAAAGCCGTCAAAGGTGATCTTGACGTTGTGTACGGTATGATATGCGAGCTTGAGGAAACGCTATTCGAAAGGGAGAAATTCGACGAGTCATTCCTAAAAAATCTTGAAAACCCGTCGGTGCATTATTTCATTGCGGAATACAACGGCGAGGCTGCGGGATTCATCAGCCTTTCCGTGCAATACCACCTGCATCATGCGGCCAAAACAGGCGAGATTGTCGAGTTTTTCATAAAGAATGACATGCGCAGCAAGGGCCTCGGAAAATTAATCATCGGTGAGATTGAAAGGCTCGCATCGGGTCTGGGATGCATGACACTGGAGCTTTCAAGCAGCAGGAAGAGGGAGAGGGCGCACAAATTTTACGAAAGAGAAAATTTCCGGGCCACTCATTTTAAATTCGTAAAAGCCTTAAGTTAACAATAAATTGTCACCATTTTAATAAATATTTAACAATGTTCGATTATCTGTTACCCATCTTGATTTTTAAGGGGATGTCATGAACCATTCCGCTGTATGTGCAGAAGGTGATTTGCCGGGCATCAGGGCAATCGCCGAAAAAATTTTATCGGACAGGAAAATACGTATCATAAAGGAGCCCCGGCCGAAAATGGTCATGGCAAAGCACATCGATCCGCTTGAGAAAAACGAGTTTTTCCTCGGCGAGGTGCTTGTCACCTGCTGCGAAGTGGAGATAGATGATAACATCGGATACGGCTGTATAATCGGCACGGGTGAAGAGCGTTCGCTGTATGCCGCTATAATCGATGCTTTTACAGGCAGCAGTATGCCCGGGTCCGATGAAATATCCGCGCTGCTTGCGGATGAGGAAAAAAAGCTTGCCGCAAAACGGAAAAAGGAATTTGCAGGCATTCTCAGGACAAAGGTCAATTTCGAAACGAAGAAAGAAGGGTAAACATGAAGGAAACGGCATTTGATGAAATATTCGATTCACAGATGATATTCAGGCTGCTTCTGGACTCCATGTCCAGGCCCGGCAGGATATACCTGTTGAACAAGTATGACTACAGGTTCATTCCCGGATCGTTCAGCCCGTTCTGTCTTTCGATTCTGAAAGCGTTGTGCGACAATACAGTGAGATTTTACGTCGATTCCGCCGGTGCAGGCCTGGCCGATTACCTCGAGTTGAACACCGGTTCATGTGCCGGCGGCCCTGATTGCGCGGAATACGCCGTTTTTGACGGCCATGCATTCAACAGCGGATTTAAGGATTTGAACAGGGGCACGATAGAGTTTCCCGAGGACAGCCAGACAGCAATAATAACGGCCGAAGATCTGCAAAAACCTGATGAGGGAATTGCCGGCAGGGATGACTTGCTGCTGCTTGAACTTTCGGGCCCCGGAATAAAAGATTATGAGCATGTACGGATAAAGGGACTGGACAGGAAGTACCTCGAGAGTTTCATTGAGATGAACAGATATTTCCCGCTGGGGATCGACATGATGATTGTTGATGAAGAGGGAAGGCTCGTCAGCATTCCCAGGACAACAAAACTGGAGATAATATAAATGGGATATGTAGCTGTAACCGGCGGGATAGAGGCCATTGAGAATGCCGAAAATCTGTCGAAATACCTGAGGTTGAAGGGTAAAAGCGTTCCTGTCGGCGTCGGTCAGATCATGGATCAGATGAGGCACCTTGTCGACAGGGTGATGGGTGAAGGCGGTTTGTATTCTCCGCTGCATGCGGCGATTGCGATAAAACAGGCAGAGGGCGATCCGCTCGAGGCGTCATTTTATCTCAGGGCATACAGGTCAACACTGGAAAGGCTCCCCGACTCCCTGCCTGTCGACATGAAAACCATGAGAATAACGAGAAGGATATCCAGTGCGTTCAAGGACATTCCCGGCGGGCAGATATTGGGAGCCACTCCCGATTACAGGCAGAGGATGATAGATTTCGGCCTGGTTCATGAGGATGAGAATGCAATGCTGGACTTCCTTGAAAAATACGAAATTAATTCTATCGGTAATGAAGACGATCGGATCAATTTCAGGAAGGTTACGGATATATTGAGGGAACAGGGATTGATGGGAGACGCCGAAAACGAAAATGATCCCGCTCCTGTGGATATTACAAAAGAGCCCGTTAACTTTCCTGCACCGAGGAGCGCAAGGCTCCAGATGATGGCGAGAGGGGAAACCGGAGGACTGCTCAGCCTTGCATATTCGAGCATGAGAGGCTACGGCAGCATTCACCCGACAATTGCAGAATTAAGGCAGGGCTTTGTGGAAATCGAAATCGGCCATCCCTACAGGAAAAATGAAAAGATTACGATAGGCTCGATCCAGATCACCGAGGCGGAGATCATAGCAAAGTTCGGCAATAAGAATGACGATGTGCCGCAGTTTACTTTCGGCTACGGCGCCTGTTTCGGATGCAACGAGGTCAAGGCGATATCCATGGCCGTGCTGGACAGGACGATGAAGGAAAAGGAAGCATCGACCCCGGCGCAGGATGAGGAGTTTGTCCTGATGCATACGGACGGCATAGAGTCCTCGGGGTTCTGTTCGCATTTCAAGCTGCCCCACTATATCACCTTCCAGTCGGAGCTCGACAGGGTAAGATCGTCGCAGGAACTGAAAGGCAAAAAGGCGGTTAAAAATGCTTGACAGGCTGATCGATGAAATCAGGGACAAAAACAAATTTACATACAACTTCGCGTTTATTGATGAAGGCGCAAAAAAGGAAATAAGAAGGAAGCTGCTCAAGGCGGTTGCCCTGCCCGGGCACCAGGTGCCGTTTGCTTCCAGGGAGCTGCCAATAGCAAGGGGCTGGGGCACGGGCGGGCTCCAGGTAACCATGTCAGTCATCGGCCCCGCTGATATACTGAAGATCATCGACCAGGGATGCGACGGAAGCGTCAATGCGGTAAACCTGAGGAACCTCATGACTGGCACTACCGGAGTGAAAACCACCTTTAGAACGGACGAGGCAACAGTAATCCAGACACGGCACAGGATACCTGAAATACCGCTCAACGAAAATCAGATACTCGTCTTCCAGGTGCCCCTGCCCGAGCCGCTGCGTTTCGTCGAGCCCAGCGAAGTCGAAACCAGGAGAATGCACGGCGAGAATGATTATTCAAAATTGTGGGTGCTCCTGTACGAAGACATAACGAATTACAGTGTCGTGTCAATCGGGGCAATGTACCCGTGCAGGGTTAACGGCCATTACATAATGAGCCCTTCGCCGATCCCGAGGTTTGACATTAAAAAGCTCGACAATGCCGAATGTCTTTATTTATTCGGCGCAGGCAGGGAAAAAAGGGTTTATGCCGTGCCTCCGTATACCAGGGTCGAGCCTCTGGAGTTCGAGGACAAGCCTTTTACCGAAGAAAAATTCGACGGCCTTAAATGTTCAAGGTGCGGCGCATCGGGCGTGTACCTTGATGAAATATATGACGGCGATTCAGGTGAAAAATATTACGCCTGCTCGGATACGGGATTTTGCGACGGCAATATTAACAATGGCGGTGCATGAAATGGAAGGAAGCTGTTCAAGGAAAATTCTCGAGGTCATGAACCTTAAAAAAATCTACGGCAGGGGATGTGCGTACTGCGGCGAGCTTACCGGCGAAAGGGCCGGCACGAATGTCTGTCCAAAATGCGGTACGATCAACGCCCTGAAAAATGTTTCGTTTGACCTTTATGAAGGCGAGATCCTCGGGGTTGTCGGCGAGAGCGGCTCGGGCAAAAGCACGCTTGTCCAGTGCCTTTACTTCGATATCCTTAATTCCTCCGGTGAAGCGTATTTCGTGCCGTTTGATGAAGGAATGAAGAATATACTCGGGTTGAACCTCAGCGAAAAAAGATTCATAAAAAGCCACCTCATGGGCATGGTGTACCAGAATCCCGTGAGAGGCCTGATATTCAACATCTCAAGCGGCGGGAACATTGCAGAGAAACTGCTTGCGGCGGATATGTTCAATTATGAAAAAATAAGACAAAAGGGAGCTGATCTTCTTGCAAAAACGGAAATACCGTTGTTTTACCTCGACCAGATGCCGAGGAATTTGAGCGGCGGAATGCAGCAAAGGGTGCAGATAGCAAAGGCGCTGGCAAACAGCCCGCCGCTTCTGCTGCTGGATGAAATCACCACCGGTCTGGATGTTTCGGTGCAGGCAAAGGTACTTGACCTGATCAAGGCATTGCAGGAAAGCCTGGGCATATCGATGATTGTCGTGTCGCATGACCTTGGCATCATAAGGCTCCTCACCAACCGCACGATTGTTTTGAAAAACGGTGAAATTGTGGAAAAGGGGTTGACCGATCAGATACTGGAAGACCCGCAAAATCCCTATTCCCAGCTCCTCGTTCATTCGATCCTATAAAGGAAGGAAGTATGCTTATAGTCGAATCTCTCGGCAAGAATTTTCTGATGCATATCAGGGGCGGCAGGATAATTACGGGTTTTAAAAATGTTTCATTCGAGCTCCGGGAGGGTCAGTTTCTCGGCATTACCGGCCCGAGCGGCACAGGCAAATCCTCTTTGCTGAAATGCATTTACAGGACATATATTACAACTGAAGGCAATATTTTTTTCAGGATGAAGAATAAAGGCTGGATCAATATCGCAAGGGCGGATGATCACGAGATAATTCAATTGAGAAAAAATGACCTGGGTTACATCTCGCAGTTTTTCAACGTGATACCCAGGGTGTCGGCCATCGACATCATAAAAAAGGAATTGTCACTTAACGGGATGGATGAGGACACAAGTCTCAGACTTTCGGGAGAATACCTGGAGAGACTGAATATCCCGTCATCCCTGTGGGAGATGTACCCGTCGACTTTCAGCGGAGGCGAAAAACAGAGGATAAACATAATCCACGGGATAATAAAGAAGCCGAGGCTTCTGCTGCTTGATGAGCCGACCGCGAGCCTTGATCCGGCATCAAAGGAAATGGTTATCGGTTTGATCAGGGAACTGAAAAGTGAGGGGGTTTCGATGATCGGGGTTTTCCATGATCATGATACCCTCGACAAGCTTGCCGACATAAAATACGACCTCGGCAGCCAGGACAGGAAGGAGATGTTTGTATGAATGATTTTGTAATAAAAAATGCCAGGGTTGTGACCCCGGGCAGGATAATCGAGAAAGGCGGTGTTGCTGTCAAAAACGGCATTATAAGCAGGGTTTTCGGTGAGAATGAAAAAGCGGATGACGCCACGTGCGTCGTGGATGCAAGCAATAAATGGCTTTTCCCGGGATTCGTCGACCTTCATAATGATGCCATTGAAAAGGAGATCGAGCCCAGACCCAATGCGTTGTTCCCTCCGGAAATCGCGCTGTTTTCGCTTGAGTCCAGGCTCCTGTGCCACGGCATTACCACGATTTTTCATTCCCTTTCATTCGTTGAAGCGGAATCCGAAGTGAGAAATCTGAACAACATCATGATGCATATTGACGGGATCAACAGGGTTAAAAAGTACGGATCGATCCGTCATTTCATCCACGCCAGGTACGAAGTGCCCGACATCGCCTTTTTCCCCGTGATAACGGAATTAATCGAAAAACGAATGGTTCAATTATTATCGTTCATGGATCACACCCCGGGGCAGGGACAATATAAAAATGTTGACAATTACAGGTTTTACCTGAGGAACGACAGGGAAAAGACCGGTGAGGAAATCAGGCAGATAATAGAGTCCAAGATAAAAAAGGCGAAAAACAGTGAAATATTTAATTATATGACAAGGCTCAGGGATATAGCCGAAAAACACGGGATACCGATTGCCTCGCATGATGATGACAGCAGTGAAAAGGTAAGGTTCATGAAGGAATTCGGTGTGAAGATAAGCGAATTCCCGGTGGATATTGAAACAGCTATGGCCGCAAAAAGCATGAGCCAGCATGTGATCCTGGGAGCGCCTAACGTTGTGCGCGGTATGTCCAATACCGGCAACCTCAGGGCAGCGGATGCTATTGAAAACAATGCCGCCGACTCGCTCTGCTCCGATTATCATCCGTCATCAATGCTTCATGCCGTATTCATCCTTCACAACAGGCACGGGCTGGCAATCGACCGCGCAGTGAACATGGTTTCATTGAACCCCGCAAAAGCGGTCGGCATCGATGACTCGGTGGGATCCGTCGAATGCGGCAAGACAGCCGACATGATACTTGTCGACGAGATAGACGGCATGCCTGTAGTTGAACAGGTATTCGTCGGCGGCATAAGGGTGCTTAAAAAAAGGGAGATGCGGATAAATCACGGGTTCCATGAATGGAACAATATCAGTAAAAAGGAGAATGCGTTTGCTTTTTAAAATAGATGTTTTTCCGGAAAATCCGGAAATTAAACCAAAAAAGCTCGGCGAAAGGCCCTTCATCCACCCCACCGCAGTTGTCCTTGACAGCAGCATCGGGTCGTGGACGGAAATAGGTGAAAATACACAGATTATAGAAAGCGTATTCGGGGACTACAGCTATGATGCGGGGAATGTCTCGATAATATATTCTGAGATCGGCAGGTTCTGTTCGATTGCCTCGCATGTGAGAATCAATCCCGGCAACCATCCGATGGAACGCGTGGCCCAGCACCACCTCACATACCGGAGGGTGCAGTTCGGCTTTAAGGACAGGGACGACGAGGGATTCTTCAACAGGAGGCGGGAGAAAAAATGCGTTGTGGGACATGATGCATGGATCGGCCATGCCGCTGTGATAATGCCCGGCGTGAGGATCGGCAACGGTGCGGTGATCGGATCCGGCGCCGTTGTGACGAAGGATGTGGGCGATTATGAAATCGCCGCCGGCGTGCCTGCGAAAGTGATAAGAAAAAGATTCAACAATGACGTTATACGAAAGCTTAATGAAATACGCTGGTGGGACTGGGACAGGAAAACCCTTGAGGAGAGATTCGACGACCTTTACAGCCCGGACATATTCCTTGAAAAATATTATAAATCCTGAAATTGAAGGATTAACAAAATGATCGACCTGCATACCCATACAAGGACATCCGACGGCTCCCTCAGCTACAGGGAACTGATCGACCTTGCAAAAAGCAAGAACATAAAATACCTCTCCATAACCGATCATGATACGGTGAAAAATACCGGCGAAGCGGTTGAGTACGGCAGGCTCGCCGGTGTCGAGG
>JBJKSS010000465.1:0-2942 GCA_046703745.1 Spirochaetota bacterium | reverse complement strand
ATCAGAGTGATGTTCCTCCGTTTGGTAAAGACCTTGATTTCCATAGACTATCCCGCCGTATTAAGTACAAGGCCGCCCGCTTGCGGCTCGCAGATGTCTGTTGTTTTTTCAGATTTGTAGATTTCTGCTATCCTGTCCTGTGTGAGGCTCTCCGGCGGCCCGTCGAAGAGGACAGAGCCATCCCTGAATCCTATTATCCTGTGTGAATAATTCAGGGCAAAATTTACCTGGTGCAGGCTGATCACAAGGGTTATCCCGCGGACCTCACAGATATTTTTCAGGTGATCCATGATCGTCTTCGATGTTCCCGGATCAAGGGAGGCAATCGGCTCGTCGCAGAGTATCATGCTGGGATTTTGTACCAGGGCACGCGCTATGCCGACCCGCTGTTTCTGGCCGCCGCTTAACTGGTCGCAGCGTTTGTTGACATATTCATAGAGGCCGAGGATTTCCAGTATTTCCAGGGCTTCGTATTTTTCTTCATCAGAATATTGGCCGAAAATGCCGGCAATCGTTGATTTGTATCCCAGTCTTCCGTGGAGGACATTCTCTATTACACTCAGGCGCTCTACAAGATTGTGATGCTGGAAAATCATTCCGATTTTTGTCCTTACTTTTCGCAGATCTTTTTTCTTAAGCTTTGAAACGATTGTGCCGTTGAAGGAAATCTCTCCTTTTGTTGGTTCGATCATTCTGTTGATGCATCGCAGCAGGGTTGTTTTCCCGGAGCCGGAACAGCCTATTACAGACACGAACTCTCCCTCATTCACAGAGAAACTCACGTCTTCAAGGGCAGGTTTCGCATTGTGCCTCTGGTAATACTTGGTAACATTTTTTAAAGTTAATAAAGCCATAGGTAATACCTCATTCAAATATAATGAGGGGAGCCGAGCTGCGGTACAGCCGCTTTCGACGCCCCTTTTATGAAACCGTATAATAGCCGTAATTCTGAATTATTTAATGCCCAGGATCTGCCTCATGGGGTCATACCAGGCATCGTCAACCGCAACAAACCTGTGGGGCTGCATGAACAAACCCGCAGCCTTTGATCCGACTGGACGGAAGATAAGCTGGTTATCTTTTACCTTGTCGGCAGTAAGGGCGGCTACAATTTTTTTGATTGTTTCGGGTTTTAAAAATGCCTTGTTGCATTCGATCGGGGTATTGAAAACCGGGATCGCCATAATGACTACGAACTGTTGACCCCTCAAATCGGCAAACGGAGATTCTGCATCTTTTCTCACCTCATAAACAGCGCCGGGTGTCTCGTCAGTTCCGGATATGAGCTCAAGATAGTTTTGAACGTCAATATCATCAACAGCAGATACGTCTGAATTGCCCTTTAGGACATTTACCAGTGACAATTGGTGCGAGCCTGCAAACATAACCTTGTCGAAAAGCTTGTCGGCACCGCCCTGCATCAGGTCATCTTTGGTGAGATTGCTCCATTTATCCTGTTTGTGAAAATTGGCCAGAATGGCAGTGGAAGGCATGTTGAATCCCGATGTCGAGCTTGTTGAAACAAAGGAAATACTTTTGCCGGCAATATTGTCGATGGAATATCTTCCATCCGACATGTATTTGCTCTCGTTGCCCTTTTTAACGAGAAGCCTGCTGTAATAATGTGCATCGTCTTTCGTCCCCGAATTCCCGCTTTCGACAACAAGCGGAATAATGTTTGCGTTCCTTGCATGACCCGTGAGGTATTCAAACGGCCCGAAATAACCGATCTGGGCATCGCCGGAATTCACCGCTTCGATCCCGATGTTGTAGTCGGTTGTAAGTTTGTCCACAACCTTAAGGCCCGTGGCATCGGTGATGATCTTGTCGAATTCGGCACGCATGTCTTTCTCATTGTCGCCGGAGTTGTTGGGCAGCCATGCCATTGTGATGGTCTGGGGCTTCGAACAGCCGGTAAGCATTGAAAAGACGATTAAAGATGCCGTGAGGGCACCTAAAAAAAACATGAAGTTTTTCTTCATAACTTATACTCCTTATTTGCAGGTTTAATATTTTTTATCTGCAATTATCGATTGCTGAAATTTTTCATGATTCTGTTAATATATTATTAGGTAATTATTAGATTAGGGTTAAATGAAAAAAATCTTCATGTTTCCCTGCCTGTGCGCCAGTAATGGCGCTTAGTTGAATATATAAAATGCGGTGAATTTTACAGGAACAACAGACTGACCGGAGATTGAAAAATCATAAGGGAACACAGCATGTCTGCAACACATGAAATTTTTGAAACCAGCTAGAAGATTGTCATGTAAGTTCAGGGAATACTATGGTTAAGACTACACTGTTTGAATTCAAGTTTCTTGGCCTTAAGAAGCAGGGAATATGAAAATTGGTTGGATACATATTCAAAAGTATTTTAGATAGAGACTAAGCTAGCTTTATCTACACCGCAAAACTTTTCGGCGTATCATATAATACGTTAAAGAAACGAAATGAAGACCTAAGGTATTCTATCGCAACTAAGTGCTAAACTGGGATAGCCTAAATTGGAAAGCTGATTAAACATCAGCTATAAATCGTTATAGGATTTTGAATATCCAACATGGCTAAGGAGCTTCCACAGTAGTCGGAGATTGGGAAAGCCAGTCACATGGCGAGGGGAAGCAGGCTATTTTTTTATTGCTAAACTATTTAAGGTATGCGGAATGCAGAAAGTCGACATAGTATTAACAATGCTAAATCAGAAATCAAAAAGTAATTCCACACTCAAATTCAGAAGACTCTATCGAAATTTATTCAACCCGGACTTCTATCTTAACGCCTATGCAAAGATATGCAGCAAAGAAGGAAATATGACAGAAGGAGTCGACGGTAAGACCATTGACGGTTTCGGAATACAAAAGGTTAAAAGGCTGATTGAACAAATGAAGTTCGAAAGATACAATCCTCACCCTGTAAGACGAAAATACATTCAGAAAAAA
>JBJKSS010000464.1:0-5842 GCA_046703745.1 Spirochaetota bacterium | reverse complement strand
GTTTTTTTCTGTTTTCACAACAAGATTATATCCGTCATATCCATCCGTTTGCAGATAACCTTTATACCCTTCAAGATATTCTTTCGGATTTTTGCCTTCCCGATTCGGCTCATAATCAAACAGAATTTTTATTCTGTCTTTTTGATAACCTCTGTAAACCCACATGTAGCTTTTACTTTCAGGAGGTTTACCTTCCTCCACTATTACCTGTACCGTTGTCTCATCCGCACCTGTCACGGGTAATCTTATTCCCCAGTCGGGTAATGAAGATTCCCCACCCCTAGTGAGGTTGGTACCCTTGATTCTTAAAATATCATTGTTTTGAATTTTCTGCTACATTTTTTTTATGCTCCTTCCTGTATGATCTACCTTTTGTCGTTAAAATTTTTATTGCAGGACTTACCAGACGATCCAGTATTGCCTGTCCTATAACAGGATCAGGAAATACTGAATACCAATCTTCTGGTGGACGGTTAGAAGTAATAACAGTTGATCTTTTGCCAATCCTTTCATCGGCTATTGTATAAAGGATTTCCGATTCATTCTGCGAGTATTTCCTGAAAGCAAAATCATCAAGAATCAGAAGTTTGCAAGTTACGGCATTCTTTAATAGTCTGCCAGCCCTTTTCGGATAAAGCGGGTCAAGAAGTTCTTCGATCAACTTGCTGGTTTTCCTGAACATTACATCCATATGTCTTCTGCAAGCCTCATGACCTATGCCTCCAGCTATATGACTTTTACCTATGCCAGGCGGTCCGCAGATTATTAGGTTTTCCATCCTGTCTATAAAATTGCAGGTAGCAAGGTCACGTATTACAGCAGCTGGAATGGCTTCCTTGTTGAACGAGAAATCAAACTCCTCGAAAGTGGAATGATCTGTAAAACCGGCTGACCTGATTCTTTTTTCCAGGATATTCGCATTGCGGCTTAACATTTCATCCTGAATAAGAAATGTAAGAAATTCCTGATACCCCAGATCATTCTCCATTGCTTCCTTGATGCGAAGGTCAAGATTGTACATCATGCCCGGCAGCTTTAACCGCTTTAGAGCAAGCGTCAATTCATCTTTTTCATTCATTTTTTCCTCCAAATATTTATTTTTTTCAGGCGTCTTTAACGCCAATAATAATCTACATCGCGCACCATTTCTTTCCCCAGTTTTGAAGCAGTAATATTAAAGTCAAATCTTTTCTGATCCTTGTCAGCTTCAAAAAGCATTTTGATTGTACCTGGTATTTTTATTCCCCTGTTAAGAGCAGTTTGAACAACTTCATCGAAATATTCATAGTGCATATATTTTTTTAATACTTCGATTGCCCCCTGGGCGCGTCTTGCATTAAGATAGGCGTGGGGAGTCAATATACTTTCGACTAACTTATATGCATTCTCACCGATTAGCTTTGCCTGGGATAACAAATATTTCGGATACCCGCCGTCCATCATCTCCCTTACGATTTCAGGAAAATCCTCTTTTTTGTATGCAAAATAGCTTTCCGGGATGAGATAAGTCCGTATAAACTGGTAATCGCAATAGATTTTTATGGTATTTTTAACCTTTTTGACCCAGACAACCTTACCAACGTATATTTTGGGCAGCGAATAACGTTTTTTCTCAAAGCTAAAAAACTGATCCGGGTGAACGGTAACACTCTTCCATACAGGTACCTCGAACCTTTTTTCTCTTATTTTTTTTAAATATTCTTTTTCTTTTTCGTATGCGGCTATCGGCTGAATGCAAGTTGTTCCGTGTTCACGTTCGCCGTAATCTTGCCTGCACCATTTTTTTGCGTGCCTGTTAAGTTCGTTTAAATCTGCCGTGGGGTAAATATTTTTTAGCTTCCTGAATAATTCTCGTGCAAGCGGAACAATTCGTTCAACTTTACCCTTGTCTGTCGGCGTTGCAACCCTGCATGGATCAATGAATATTCCGTAGTATTCAGCCATTTCACCGAATGATTTATTGATTTTAGGGTCATATATGTCAGGCTTGATTATCCCGCTTTTCAAATTATCAAGCGAAAGAAAATCAGTTACACCGTCATAAAATTCGAACATGTTCACATTCGATTCTACAAAACTTTCTTCTTTCTGCGTATGACAAAACTCGATATATGGAAGCCTTGAGTTTGACAAGATGCCGCAGAATGCATACACAGTCTTATTCGTAAGCGTCTTATGGTCGTGTAATAACCCGACCTTGCCGTAATCTATTTGCGTTTCTCTTCCAGGTGGAAGTTCAATGCGGATAAAATCAGATTTCCCTTTTCTCCTTTTGATTTTATTTTTACGCACGAATATCTTAAATGACTCGTAGCTTCCCTGCCAGTTATATTTATGTTTGATGATTTCCCATGCTGTTTTTATTTTAACAGTCTCCCTGTCATCGGAGATAAGAGTTTTGACTTCATCTATATATCTTGACAGTTCTTGGTTCAACGGTGATGATTTTTCTGTGGTTGGAATTACAGTTTTAAGACAAGTTATTATTTCTTCTTTTGCCGGCAGGTTCTCTCCGGGTTTAAATCCGAAAGCACTGAAATGGCAGATAAATTTTCGAATTGTTTTTCTGTCTCTGCCTTCTGCCTGCGCTATTTTTAATATTGATTGGCCTTGATGCCATCTTCTAAAAATTTCATATAAATCTTCGATGTTCATTCTTCGGTATCCCATTATTGAAAGCTCCTCAAAAAAAACTTGAGGATAGAGGATACCAACTTTTTTTAATTTAGGGGTGGGGAATTCTCATTACCCAAATTGAAAATGACTGGGGAATCTTCATTACCCGTTTTCAATTCAGGTGGGGAATCTTGATTACCCGATTTGCTCTAGAGGTGGGGAATTGTCATTACCCGTGACATAATAGATTTAAATTATGGAATAAATTGCTGATTTTCGATTGATATTTTTGATAAAAATTATTATATAGAGCCATGCTTGATACGGACAACAGGGTTATAACAAAACAATTCATCATATTATTCTTTGCCAATTTCTGTTTTTTTACAAGCTATGCATGCCTTGCAATGATGCCGGTACAGCTTGAAAATCTTCATGCTTCAAATACCTACACAGGTTTTTTCATGAACATCCAGGCTGTCGAACTTATCCTGTTTGTTTTTTTTGAAAAACGGCTCAGATATTTCAGGAAAAAGGAGCTGCTTGCAGCAGGGTTTGTCATATCGATTGTTTCGATGCTCTTTATGTCCTTATTCTGCAACAGCCTCGTACTTTTACTGATTTTCAGGATCATTTCCTCAACATCCTATGCGTTCGGTTATACGCTGCTTTTCGGAATGATTTACGATATAATCCCGCCTTCAAGAAGAAAAGGCGGAGCCGCGCTTTATGGTATTTCCGGTATCATCGCAAATCCGGCGGGTTCATTTATAAGTGAATATTTTTACAAATCCGGGCATGTCCAGCTTATTTTCATCATGTCTGCTGTTTTTTCATTTTCGGCCATAATTCTCCTGTTCTTTATTCATGACAGATCGCCTGTTTTGACCGGTGATGAATGCAGCCTGAACATGATTGATGTTTTAAGGGATTCGCGTATTTTTTTGCTGATCTTTTTTTCTTTTATTTTCGGCGGGGTTTACGGGGTGCTGACATCGTTTATCCCTACTTTCAGCAAATTGAGGATACACAACCCGAACATATCATATTTTTTTACCGCATTCACAGTGGGGGCGGTCCCGTTGAGGCTATTTTCATTCAACCTGCTGGACAGGATTTCTTCGAGGCTCTTAATATTTGTATCATTCATATCAATGCTTGTTTCACTGGTGCTTACACTTTTTTTGAATTCCGCATGGATATTGTTTCTGGTAGGTTTTACCTATGGCTTCGGGCACACAATTTTGTTTCCCAGCCTGAGCGCATCATTCGTCAATATTTCGGATGAGAAAAACAAACTGACGTACAACAATGCATTCATAGCGGCAAACCTCTTCGGCACGATTGCGATATCAACCTTGCTCGGGATGTTCGGCGATTTTTTCGGGATAACTTCAATCTTCCTGATAATGGGCTTTCTTGTGGTCGCAGCAGTAATTTTCATTCTGCTGTTTAAAAAGAGGATACCGGAGCATATCAATTATTGATTCAATAAATCGTCGATGTCAGGTCGATCCCGATTGAAAGTACTATTCCGATACTGGCCTTAAACTCGAGTATTACCGCGTTGCCCCTGTTGTAATAATCATTGAAATAGTACCCGTTTAATACGGGCAGGAACAGATAATTGAGAAACATTTCTATGCCAAGTAGAAGCGAATCGGTAACATAAAAATGGTTGCCGATCGAAAACCTGAACCCGATGTTGGCCGGGGTGTAAATATTTCCGGGGGGCAATTCCCTGTGAACCGGTGAATAACAATTGCCCGTATGGATGAGATCTGTATTGGTTGTAACATAATAGGTGTTCACCGGCCAGAAATTCAAAAAGCCGCCGACACCGATATAAAAATTGGAATACGCCTTGTCCTTGTCATACATCGGATAAAATTTTGCCATGAACGGGATGTTTATGAACATGGAATTAATATAATAGGTATAGCCGACATCATCTATTGTTCGCTGGTAAGTATGGAGGTTGTAGTAAAATTCCAGGCCCGTGTAGAATGAAACCCAGTTTACGTATCTGAGGTCAATGCCGAAGTTCAGCGGGACATCGAGGTTGAAAGTTTCAACCTGTGTGATGTAATCCGTTGTAATGGGGAAATTGTAGGCAACCCCGGCCCCGATCAACAGCCTCACGGAAGGCTGGAGCGTGTAAAAATCCTGTGCATTGACATTCATGACACCGGAATGTATCAGGAAAACAACTGTTATCAGGAAGATTTTATTTTTCATTGCAATTATCCTTTTGTATAAGTTGTACCGTTTTTGCCGTCTTTTATTATTATTCCCAGGGACTGTAATTTGTCCCTTATCTCATCGGACATTCCGAAATTTTTTTCGGCCCTGTAGTCATTTCTCATTTTGATGATGAAATCGATAAGACTGTCCTCGATATCATCGCCTTTAATATCCTGGTCAAATTTCAGGCCGAGTATGCCGTCTGACAGTTCATTTATTACGGCGTTTATGCAGGATAATTTTTTATGATCCGGGTTTTCGCCGGCAAGCTCCGTGTTTGAAAGTTTTAAGATTTCATACAGCACGGCGATTGATCTGGAGGTGTTAAAATCATCATCCATGGCATCCATGAATTCCTTTTTGAGTTTTTCCAGCTCTTCAATTTTTTCATTGCATTCGCTGTCGCTTCCGGCGAGCTCTTTTTGCAGAGAGAATACCGATTTTTTGATTCTTTCAAAGCCTGCTTTCGCCGACTCGAGGGCCTCGAATGTAAAATCAAGCGGGCTCCTGTAGTGCCCCATCAAAACATAAAACCTCAAAACCATTGGGTCGATTTTTTTGAAAAGGTCGCCCAGGATGACGAAATTGCCGAGGGATTTTCCCATCTTGGTGCCGTCAACGGTGAGCATGTTGTTGTGAAGGAAAAACCTGACAAATGGTTTGTCCGTAACAGCCTCGGCCTGTGCTATCTCGCATTCATGGTGCGGGAAAATGTTGTCGAGTCCGCCGCCGTGAATATCGAGTGTGTCGCCTATATATTTCATTCCCATAACGGAACATTCTATGTGCCAGCCGGGATAGCCCTTGCCCCACGGCGAGTCCCATTGCATCAGGTGGTTTTCGCCCGCTTTTTTCCATAATGCGAAATCTTCCCTGTTTTTTTTGTCGTTTGCAGGCTCTATTCTTTCCCCGTCAATCTGATCCTCGAGTTTCCTTCCCGAAAGCCTGCCGTAACCCTCGAATTTTTTTACATCAAAATAAA
>JBJKSS010000463.1:0-6784 GCA_046703745.1 Spirochaetota bacterium | reverse complement strand
TATGGAAAATAAGGATGCGCTATCAGCCGGCATTGGAAATAAATGAGATGGATGATTTCATCCGCGGAAGGGAAATTACTGCACAAAAAAGGACGAAATGTATAGGAATAACCAACCGGATGAATGTCATGAGTAACGGTAAGGTGACAGTATGTAAACTTTTCCCCGAGTTTGAAATAGGTGATTTAAACCTGGAGAGTGTACACGATTTATGGAACAGCCCTGATTTCAAAAAGGCCAGAGAGATTTTAACGAGCGGCCTCATGCCGGTTTGTTCAAAATGTGTACTTCTTTATCTTCATGGAGTCTAGAAAAATGAAATTCAGCATTGTAATTCCTACATATAATAATAAAAAACTTCTTAAAAACACCCTGGAAGCACTGAATTACCAGAAAAAATTCGGGAAGGATGATTATGAAGTGATTGTTTCGGATGATGGTTCATCAGACGACACTTTCAGTTATATACGCGGGATTAACAAAAATTATAATTTGAAATATCTGTATCTCGATAGAGACAGTGATTCGTGCAGGGCCAGGACGAGGAATCATGGATGGAAAAACTCAACGGGAGAGATCGTCGCGTTTATCGATTCTGACATACTTGTTAAACCGGATTACCTTTATGAACTATCGAGGTGCTTCTGTCTCAGCAGCGACATACTTGTGCTCGGTAACAGGCTCATGCTCGATGAACCTGTTGTTTTTGATGAAATCGGATCAGGGGAAGTTTTCAGAAAACACCGGTTTGACAGCAGCCGGCTGGAATCCCTTGAATACAGATATTTCTTGTACGAGACCACATCGTACAATACCAATGCAATGATGCTTCCCTGGACTCAGGTTTACAGCTGCAACATGGCTGTGCACAGGAAATGGCTTGGAATTACCGGAGGGTTCGATGAAAATTTCAAGCATTGGGGGGTGGAGGATATAGAACTGGGCTGTGCCCTTTATGAAAAAAAAATACAGCTTGTTGTGAATTCCAAGCTTGAAGTGCTTCACCAGTACCATGGGCCAAGGAACGATCTTATAATTAAAAAAAAATATATAGAAGGATACGACCAGAATCTTGAATATTTTTTAAACAAGCATCCCGATGCAATTAAAATGAGGAAAAAATTTGCATTTAGGTTTCTCAAGGGGGAAATTTCGGATGACAAGATGCTCTTGGGGCTGGATGTGAAACAGCGCCGGTTAAATTTCAGCAACAGAATGAGACTGGACTATATCAAGAAAATGATAATAAAAAATTTATTATTAAAGGATTCGCCCCTGGTAATAAATGACTATGTTGAAGATACCGACCTTGATATATGGATTCAACTGCAGAAAAGCACGGCCTGTGTTGTAAAGTACTATCCGATGTCCCGGAGGCTGAATCAGCAGGAGATGATCCAATTTTTAAAAATTGAAAAAGAAAGGCAAAAAAATAATGATAGTCAGAATATAGAAACTTGAAAGGATGATCTGATTAATGAAAGATATAAACAGAACTAAAAAATATTCTTTAAGTGAGGTATTGAAAATATTTATCCCTCATTTTAAAAAATATGTGAAGCCTGTATTACCTGTTTTTATGCAGGCTGTTATCTGCCTATTCATAATAAACCTTCTTTATCTTATAGTTCCATTTTTTCAAAAACATTTTATCGATGATGGGCTTGTGGGGAAAAATTTAGATGTTACAGTAAGGATTATCGTGGCAATTGTTGTAACAATGTTTTTGACCGAAACCATTTTAACCGGCTGGGATTATTTTTACAATTTCCTTGCAAGCAAGCTCTGCTACAACATTGAAAAGGATCTTTATTCACATATCCTGAAGCTTCCCATGTCGTATTTTGACAACCATCAGGCGGGTGAAATATTGAAGAGGGTACTTGATTCAATTTCAATGCTTAATATCATAAACCTTTTTATGTTCGATATACTTAATAATGTATCACTCATATTAATGAGTTTGATTGCGGGATTCATAATTAATCCCTTCCTGGTGCTGATCAGTGTATTTTTCATTCCCATATCGCTTATCAACAATTATTTCCAGGGAAAGGTGTCAAGAAAAAACGAGGAAGAACGGTGGGAAGTGGACAGGGTCTTTAGTTCCGAACAAACCGAGGCGGTTTTCGGTATAAGGACGATAAAGGCATTCGGCATAGAGTCAAAGGTCTACAGGAAGTATCTGCTGTTGAGATTGAAATACAGAGAGATTGAATTCAAATTCAAAAGAATGTTTGCAAAACTTAAAATTCTCAATGCTTTCTTCAACAATCTGGAATACTTTTTAATCATGGGGCTCGCCGGCATACTCGTGATAAGCGGCAAGATGACAATAGGTGACTGGATGGCATATCAACTGATAATAGGCAGGGTAACAGCACCCCTGAAACAGCTTATCGATATTAATGTCAAGCTTCAGACCAATATAGTAATTCTCAAACGGCTCGATGACCTTATAAAAGAAGAGGAAGAAAAGCACAGCCATAACAAGGAACTGAGAATGAAAAAAGGCACTCTACATTTCAGGAAGGTGAGCTTCGGATATATCCGGGAGAATCAGATTCTGAACAATATAAATTTTAAACTTGAAAAGGGACAATCACTCGCACTTGTAGGAAGAAGCGGTGTGGGTAAATCTACAATAGCAAATTTAATACTCAATTTTTATCTTCCGGCAAAAGGGCAGATACTTGTTGACGGTATGGACATAAGGGAATATAACGTGAAAAATTTAAGGAATGATATATCAATGGTTTTGCAGGATTCATATCTTTTTTCCGGTACTGTAATGGAAAATTTGAAGCTTTGTTCGGTATCAAAAAATTACAATGACATAGAAGCTGCATGCAAAATGGCCTGCGCCCATGATTTTATAATGAACCTTCCTGACGGATATGATACGCAGGTCGGAGAGCGCGGCACAAAACTCTCAGGCGGCCAGAAACAGAGGGTAGCGCTTGCCCAGGCTATTCTCAAAAAACCCAAGATATTGATACTGGATGAAGCTACGAGTCATCTTGATATAGAAACAGAGCAGAAAGTGCAGAAAGCATTTTATTTTCTTATGAAAAAAAGCACATCGATAATCATTGCACACCGCTTGTCGACAATAAAACATGCAGATTATATTGCTGTTCTGGAAAACGGGCAGATTGTGGAGCTGGGCAAGCATGATGAATTGATCCGAAAAGATTCTTATTACAAAAAAATGTACTCAAGTTATTTATCGATTTAGAGGAATCAAATCATGGCTAAAAAGAATCCGTTGAAATACCTGAAATTTATTTTAGCAGCAGTTCTTTCAGTGTTTGTCTGTGCCGTTACGGTATTTTTGATAATTAACAATGTTGATTATATTGAAGTGGAAGGAGAAATAAAACCTGTGGAATATCAGATTATTTCTCCCAAAATTTCCGGCATCATAAAAAAGTGTTTTTACAAAGACGGCGATTCTGTAAGGAAAGGCAGCGTTGTAATGGAGATGGATGACAGGGAATATGAGCTTGATCTTGAAGCATTATCAGATAAAAAAGCGCTTCAGTCCATGAAGATTGATTCGCTGAAAGGAAAACTAAATCTTTATACCAGGGAAAGGTCATTGTTTACCGGCAAGATGTATAAAGATTTGAGTGATTTAAAGATCAAAAGGGATAATGATATCATTTCGCAGAGTGAATACGAGGATGAGGTCTACAAGCTCAAGGAGGAAAAGCTGTCACAGGATGACAGGGTCATGTCAGTCGAAAATGATTTTACACAGTTGAGCAAGGAAATGGATTCTATATCCACAGAAATAGACAGCATGAAGGACAAGATCGACAAATGCAGCATTTATTCCCTACTTGACGGGATAATTGTTGATGAGGATAGCAGAATCAAGGAAGGAGTTTACTATAATTCAGGTGATGTGATACAGAAGATTTATGCCAACAATGATGCATATGCCGAAGTTTATATACCAGAACGTAAAATTATAAAGGTTGAATTGAACCAAAAGGTGAAGCTCTTCGTAGATGCCGTGCCATACACAAAGTATAAAACATTCGACGGGCGGCTTGTCAGTCTGAAGGAAACCAAGGATAAGGATACATCAAGCGGATATACGGGTAAGGTATTGATCGAGGATCCTTTTTTCAAGATGAAGAATATCAATGACATAAAAACAAAGAAACTACTGTTCGGACTGAAATTGAGGGCCCGGTTATATACAGGCAAAAGAAGCCTTCTTGATTATATTATCAGGAAAGGGGATTGAGGAATTATATAAGTTTTATTTTTGCCGGCGGTTGCATTGTCAGCATGGACTTCAATTTTTAAAAAATTCGGATAAATACGGAATATATTGGCCTGATGATGATTATGCAGCAAGGAGGCACTGCCATTGATGCTCAGGAACACTGGTTATAAGAAAAGACAAACTGAAAAAATTCATCGAACATTGCATGCTTTTGAATGTTAAATTTGAATGCCGGGAGAATAAATTGTCAGGGAAAGAAAAATGATTTTTAGAATGAAAATTTTTATTGTTTTTTTTATACTCTTTTTTATTATGCCAATAGCTGTTTTATTTTGCAATACAACAGAGGATAAAGTATTGAGACTTGATATTGGTACAGCAGTTCAGCTTGCCTTGAAAAACAATCTGGGTATTGAAAAAAAAAAGATAAAACTTGACAGTTACAGGTGGGCAATGGCAACAAGTGGTAATGAATTTTTGCCCAATGTGAACTTCGGATTCTCATTAAATCATTTTGATGACAATACATTGACAAAAAAAACGATTATTAATGATAATTATGTCTTCAATCCGAATATCCCAAACTGGTCCGCAGGCATTGATTTGAGTATAAGTTTTTCATTTAATGCAAACATGATTTTTGAAGTTTATCGTACGATTATTGACTGGAAAAACGGCGAACTTTCCCTGGAAAAAGCAGAGAAAAAACTGGTGAGGGATGTCAAAAAAATTTATTACTCTCTTATTGTCATCAGGGATAACATGGATATAATAAATCAAAAAATTGATGCAGCAAAAAGAAGGTACGAGCAGGCTCAAATTAACAGGGATATAGGTGAGAGCACAAGAGCTGATGAGCTTTCAGCAAAAGCAACGTATGAAAATCTCAAATTCGTTTATGTGGAGGTTGAGAATTCCTATAAACAGGCATTGCTTGATTTTAAACAAATGACGGGATTAAAAGAAAAAATCCATGTAGTTTTAACAGATGATATTCCTGATATAAGAGAATACAAATTCGATGATCCAGCTTTTTTAAATGATTATCTGGACAAATTCATGGATAAAAATCTGGAAATACAATCTTTAAATATCGACCTGCAGAGACTGAAGAACATAAAAAATATAAATGCCGCTGCTTTGAGCCCTACTTTTAATTTTTATTATATTTATGATCCGTTTTATATTAATGATCCTTTTGTTTCAAAAAAAAACATGTTCGCTTCCGGATATGACTGGATAGAAAGAAGCGGCATATTGTCGTTTTCAGTTTCAATACCATTAACTTCATGGATTCCGTTTTCCCGGGAACAGATGAATATAGTTCACAGCAATTATGATATTAAAGAAGTGAAAAAGAATATTTTACAGCTTAAAATGGATGTGAGGCGGAAGATTATGTCTATAATATTGAATCTTGAAAAGAGTTTAAAAGCATTTGAAATTCTTAAATTGAATATTGAACTGTCACAGGAAGCCTATGAAAAAACAAATGATGCTTATAAAATTGGCAGCAAAAAATTGATTGAAGTGGTAGATGCTGAAAATGAACTTAACAATGCAAAATTGAATCTTTTAAGACAGAAGTATGAATATAGCTGCAATTTGCTGGATCTCGAATATGAGTTGAATATGAAGATAGATGATATTTTTAAAACTGGAGAGGATAATAAATAATGATTGCTTCCTATTCTCTTTGGTCCCATATCTGCAAATTTATTAATTTAGAACCCTGATATTTCTATAAATTTAAGATAAGTACAATTATGCTAAAGTGATTCTTCTGTCAAAGTGACTTGTGCAGTAAGGGGGCAAAGCATAATTCATTCTTCACGTAACGTAACAGTTATTTTATCACATCCCGGCGGCAGGTTGTTGATGAGATCGCCGCCCTTGATCTTCAGCATTATCATTTCGGCGGGCCGTGCATATTTTTCCCTGAATGTTAGAATAACATTGTCTTTATATTTAAGCTCAATAACAATTTTATTGTCGAATACTCTGTCTGTTCTTATCTGGAGCAGGACTTCGCCGGTGAGGGATAAATTTTTGTTTATAAACTGCGGTACCGCACTGTGAACACCCGTGCCGTTTACTATCCTGATTTTTTCCCTGTTTTCCCTGAATTTCCCCATTGCATAAAGGGCGGCATTTTCACCGGCAATATACCCGGATAATGTCACGTAATCGACAAGATCGTGTATGCTTACCACGTTGCCGCATGCAAATATACCTTCGGAGAAGGTTTCCATCCGGTCGTCGACCAGCGGGCCCTGGGTTACCTGGTCAAGCTCAACGCCGGCCTTGACTGAGAGTTCGTTTTCCGGAATGAGCCCGACGGAGAGCAGCAGTGCGTCGCAGCGGATGAGCTCCTCTGTGCCCGGAATTATCCTGAATGATTCGTCGACCTCCGCCTTTTCTATTCCTTCAACCCTGCGTTTGCCGATTACACGCTTTATCGTGTGTTTCAATTCGAGCCTGATGTCGAAGTCCTGGAGGCATTGCACGAAATTACGTCTAAGACCCGTAAGAAAAGGCATTATC
>JBJKSS010000462.1:0-5896 GCA_046703745.1 Spirochaetota bacterium | reverse complement strand
GGAGAATGCAGAGTCGGAAATTTCTGACCAAATTGAATCCCTCATAAATTCCGCGGAAAAGCATCGGCCGGTTCGGGAAGAAAATATAAATGAAATAATCAAAATATTCGATTCGCTGATCAACAATCAGAAAAAGGAAAATGCCGAAAGCCGGGGAAAAGAGCCGTTTGTTATCCATAAAATAAACAGGGCTTCAATCGCCGTTCTGACAGAAAGAAATACTGCTGTAACTACAGACGGCTCGAACATTTATGTGGCCAGCGAATCAAACGGTGCCTTGTTCTGTACGGATTCGACAGGAGGAAGACTGAAATGGAAATTAAGCGGCGATAAACTGACCGATGTTACGAGTCCGGCATTCCCTTTCAAAAACAGGTTCATTCTTGCTACGCCGGACAGGATAATGATCCTTGACAAAAACGGAGAGGTTGCGAAGAGTGAAAGCGTTGAGAAAGGCGTGAATTTCTGGGCGGCTCCGGTATCGGCGGGCGATACAGCAATTATCCCGTGTTCGAAATTCGTTTATGAATTCAACGGCACGGATATTGTAAAGCTTGAGGTATCCGGCGAGGCACAGGGGCAGGTTTATGCATCCTTTAACAATGGGCTTTTGTTCTTCCTTGATTCAAATGAAAGGAATATAACGGTTTATGATCCTGATGCAAAACGCGTTGTCTGGACCTCGGCTGCGATAGATAACAGGGTCTTCATGCCGCCGGTTTATGACGGCAGGGACATATTCATTGCAGATGCAAAGAACAGTATTTACAAATTCGATTATAAAAACGGCAAGCAAAACCCGGCGGTTTTGAATATCGGCACCGGTGTAATATCGAATATAATCGCGGTTAACGGTTATCTTTGTTTTATTGCGGACAACGGCTTTTTTTACAAATTGGGTGCCGGGGATTTCAACAAGCCTGAAAAGATCATGAAGGTTGATGAGCGGCCGGATTATAACAATTATCTCACGAAAAAAATTCTTTATACCGGTGACGGGATGCTTTTTTGCTCCGATACCGGCAAGCTGTTTTATTACAATATCGGTAAAAACAGTGCTTCGCTGGTCACCATCGGCGATAATCCGGGCAATTACCCGCTGGTCGGCACTCCGGTAAAGATAAAAAAAGATTTTTATGCGGTTGATGCAAGGTTCAATATCTACAGGATAGCCAGGAATGACTAGGCCCGGCCGTAAATTTTTAATAATTTTGAAATTTGCATTGCTTCTCGTGCTTTCATGCGGTTTGTGTGTTTACGGCCAGCAGAATGAAAAGAAAAATTTGTTGAAGAGAACGGTACTTATGCTGCCGTTTGTAAACATAAACAAGGTTTCCAAATATGATTATCTTGCCGGTACAATAAGCGATGCGCTTAAATCCGAGCTTTTAAAAACCGGGAATTTCCAGTTCATCGGCCGGGCCGATGCCGATGATATGATGAAAAAAATGAAGCTTGCCGAGGAAAATCTCTCCGATGAAAAAAACATCTATGAGCTGAGCTCGAGGCTTAAGGCCGATGTTATTGTAACCGGCAAATACATGATTATCGATGATAAAATAATGATACAGATAGAGGCTCTTGATGTATTCACAAAACAGTCTGCGGCGCTTTCCACAACCAACGGCGAGCTTGGGCTGGATTTGTTCAGGGCCATCGATGATTCTGCAAAAGACATGTCCGGCAAGATGGCCGACAAGCTGAAACCGGTTGACAAAACATATTTTGAGCAAATGAACAGTATTCTTAAAAAAGAGGCAAGACTGAAGATCGAAAAAATTTTCACACCCACGCTCAGGTCGGGTATTATTCTCACGGCTGTCGGCGGCGGATTGATGACTTTCGGTTTGCCGGTTTTTATATATGACCTTGCGGGGTATAGCAGCACTGTTACAGCCAAACAAAACAGCAATCCGCGCACGGATCTTGGATACAGGGATTACCTCAATGCGTCATATACCTATATAGCGCTGTTTGCTTCCAGTCTTTCATCCGCCTGTCTCGGCCTTGTGCTGATGGCTGTAGGAATACCGCTGATCGTTTATGATTTGAAGAAAAAAGACAAAAAGGTATCTTTAGATGCAGGGTTTGAAAACGGCGGTGTCGTTTTTTCATGCACTTTCCGGTTTGAATAATTGCCTGTTTTATTATTTTCCTTTTAATGCTATAATAATCCGGTATGGATTATTATTACAGTTTTAACCGTTATCTTTCCCGGAAATTCAACAGGAGACTCTGGAGGATACCGCTCTCAACCGGCTATCCGTGTCCCAACCGTATAGACGGGAAGACAGGCTGCGCCTTTTGCAATGGCGAATCCTTCCTGCCGCGGTATTTGAGGGACAATGACACCCTTGAAAATCAGTTGTTGCGTGGTATGAAATTTTTTGCCGGCAGGTACCATGTGAATGATTTTTACGGCTACTTCCAGGACAACACCGGAACCTACGGCGATCCGGATGATCTTGAAGGGAAATACCGGACAGTTCTTGCGATGGACAACATGAAGGGGGTGATGATTTCAACAAGGCCGGACTGTATTTATCCCGGGCTTGTCTGCCGCATCAGGACCTTGCAGGAAGAATTCAACAAGGATGTGTGGATAGAGCTCGGCCTTCAATCCGTCAACGATGCGGTCCTGAAAAGGATAAACCGCAACCATACGTATGAAGATTTTAAAAATGCCGTCAGGATTATAAAAGACAACAGTGACGTAAAAGTAACGGTGCATATCATAATCGGTCTCCCCGGAGAAAGGCCGGACGACATCAGGACAGGCATAAAAAAACTTTTCCTTGAGAATGAAATCGACGGCATAAAATTCAGACTGCTGGAGGTTCTGCCCGGCACGAAAATGGAGGAAGATTTTCGTGAAAACCCGGATGATTTTTTCAAATTCTATCTTGATTCTTACTGTGCTCTTTTGTGTAATCTTCTTGAGATCATTCCGCAGGACGTTGTCATAATGAGGCTCGTTAATTTCAAATCGCTTCAATTGCTGGGGAATGATTTTGCTGGACGAGTTTCAAAACTCGAGGTTTTAAACAGGATCAACGGGCTGTTTGAAGAAAGAAAAACAAAACAGGGGATTTATTGCTGACATGAGCAGGATCAGGATACCGGATAAGGTGAAGCTTGTTATGGTTTTGTTTTCCAGTGACAGCGCAGTGCTCTATAAAGCTGAAAAAACGCTGGTAAAAAAATTCGGCGGCCTGGATTACAAATCGGATGATCATGATTTTACGGAAACCGCTTATTATGAAAAGGAAATGGGGAAAAACCTGAAAATAAGGATCATAAGTTTCTGCAAAAATGTTGACCGCAGCGGTCTAGCGAAGATCAAGCATGCTGCGTGGAAGGTGGAGGATAAATTTGCGGTACAAAAAAACGGCAAATCGTGCAGGACGGTTAATATAGATCCCGGGCTTCTGTCGCTGGAAAATTTCATCCTGGCAACGGGCAAGGGCTATACGCACAGGATATACCTTGATAAAGGAGTTTGGGCCGATCTTACGCTTGTATATAAAAAGGATGGTTATGCCGATCTTGACTGGACATACCCGAGTTATAAAAATTTGTTCGTCAAAACCGCCCTGGATTCCATAAGAAGCATTTATCGGAACAATTTGAAAAAATAATATTTTAAATCTTCCCCTAATCTGTTATAATGATGCCATGAGTGAAGCGGTAATCCATAAAAACTCAAATAATTCAAAAGAATCGTTCTTAAGTATTTCCTATATCCTGAAAAAGGAATTCTTCCGCAAAACCATTCACATGACCGCTGCTTTCGTGCCGTTTTTTTATTATTTCAACCAGACTCTGGTAATTACATCGCTTTTGTTCGTGACCCTGTTGTATTTCTTTTCGGAATTCTTGAGATCGCAAAACATAAACCTTCCGGTAATTTCCAACATCACGGTTATCGCCTCGAGGCCGAAGGATACGGACAAGGTTATACTCGGGCCCATTACTCTTTCTCTCGGCATATTTCTCTCGCTGGTTTTTTTTGATTACAGGGTTGCCATTATATCGATATTCGCCCTTGCATTCGGCGATGGAGTTGCGAGTCTTTTCGGTAAAATAATCGGCGGTTATAAAATACCGCTTACCTTCGGGAAGACTTTCAGCGGGTCAATCGGCTGTTTCCTGGTTTTGGTAATCGTTTTCATTGCATGCGGCCTGACCAAAACCCAGGCGGTTTTGCTCGCCCTGTTTGCAGCCGTGATCGAGGTTTTTCCGACAGGCGATTTTGATAACCTGCTTATACCCGTGCTTACCGGATTTCTTGCAAAAAATATACTTTAAAATGTAAATTGAGCCGATTGTATTTGAAAAAAGCATCAAAAAAATTTATCTTTCATTGCCGAAATAATGTTTAACGGGGGATTTTGAGAGTTGAAGAATTTTTTAAGGACTTTCGTGCTGTTGCTGATCATTTTTCTATCCGGTGTGCTGGGAGTGTTTCTCTGGCTCAACAGGCCGACAGGCTGCATTCCTCCGACAGGCACTGAATTCCAGATAAAAAAGGGAGACACCGGGTATTCCATAGCAGCAAGGCTCTACGAGGATAAATTTATCAATTCAAGGGAGCTTTTTGTAATAATAACGCGGATTTTCAGGTTCGACAGGAAGCTCAAGACAGGCTGGATCCAGCTTATGCCCGAATACGATCTTGTCAACATAATTAATTCCATCTATAACGGCAATTTTGTAACCGTCACTTTTACCGTACCGGAAGGCTCGGACATCAGGGAAATCAAAAAAATTCTTGTTGAAAACAATATCTGCGATGAGAAAGATATCGATGATTTTCTTTCCGATCCGGATTATCCTTCAAAAATAGGTCTGCCGGGATACAAATCGGCCGAAGGTTTTCTCTTTCCAGATACATACAAATTTAACAAGGGTATCGAGCCGAAAGAGGTTTTCCAGGCGATGGTTAAACTGTTTTTTGCAAAGCTTAAGGAAATCGAGCCGTCATATGAAAGTCTATCCAGGAATGAACTTTACGATAAAATCAAAATGGCCAGCATTCTCGAAAGGGAAGTCAAGGTTCCGGATGAGGCTCCCGTTGTCGCCGGTGTTTTTTATAACAGGATAAAACGCGGCATGAGGCTTGAAAGCTGTGCAACTGTGCAGTATATATTAAACAAACCGAAGGCTCAGCTTCTTGATGTCGATCTTGAGATAGACAACCCCTACAATACGTACTTATACAAGGGACTGCCCCCTACCCCGATCTGCAACCCGGGCTATAATTCGATCAAATCGAGTTTTTTTCCGGCCAGCCATGATTATCTGTTTTTTGTTGTAAGCGATCCCAAAAAAGGCACTCATCATTTTTCCAAAACCTATGAGGAGCACGTAAAATACAAGAATAAATATAAAAAACTGGAAGGCTTTTACTGATAAATGAAAAAACCTGAAATTTTGGCCCCGGCCGGGGATATGGAAAAACTGAAAGTGGCATTTCACTTTGGCGCCGATGCGGTTTATGCAGGCATGAAGAATTTTTCGCTCAGGACGAATGCAAAAAATTTCGATGAGGCAGAATTCGCCGAAGCGGTAAAATATGCCCACAAGATAAATAAAAAAATTTATACTGCGCTGAATATTTATTTCACGCCGGACGATATGGACAATCTGGTTTCATATCTGAAGTTTTTGAATTCTATAGGGCCGGACGGGATCATAATTTCCGATCTCGGCGCCCTGCATCTGGCAAGGAAGCATGCCCCTGATGTTCCCATACACATAAGCACTCAGGCAAATATTACTAACCGGCATGCGGTTGATTTTCTGAAATCGGCAGGAGCAAAAAGGATAGTGCTTGCCAGGGAATTAAGCCTTGAAGATATTAAAAAAATCGCCGCTCCGGCAGATATGGAGATAG
>JBJKSS010000461.1:0-5496 GCA_046703745.1 Spirochaetota bacterium | reverse complement strand
GTGGTAGGCTCGGCAACGGGTATGGATAAGATAGTCATGAAAAAAATTTTTCTCGGCCTGGATCTGCCGGTGCTGCCTTATTTGTGGTTTACCAGGGAAGAGTGGAAAAATGGCAGGAAGGAATGGATAAACAGGATCCATTATACTCTTGATTATCCGATTTTCGTAAAACCGGCGAACCTCGGCTCTTCAATAGGCATTTCAATGGCAGGCAATGAAGAAGAATTAATAAATGCAATCGAAATAGCAATCAGATATGACAAGAGAATACTGGTTGAAAAAGGCATCAGGGATGCTGTTGAAGTAAATTGTTCTGCCGTGTACCATGACGGGAAGATACTTCTTTCGGAACTCGAAGAGCCTGTCAGATGGGAAAAATTTTTAAGCTTTGACGACAAATACCTGAGGAATAATTCCAAATCAAAATCAGGCATGTCGTCCATGGCAAGGAAAATTCCTGCGGAAATTAATGATGAATTGAAGGAAGAAATAAAAAACTGTTCGATTCAGGCTTACGGGGCAATGGATTGCAAGGGAGTCGTCCGCATTGATTATATCCTGGACAAGGACAAAACAAAGGTTTATATAAATGAGATCAATACAATTCCCGGCTCTTTCAGTTTTTATTTGTGGGAGCATAAAAACATCAGCTTTTCCGGGTTACTTGATATCCTGATAGACGAAGCGATAAGGGAAAATGCTGCGAATAAGGATAATATAATCAGGTTTGATTCCGATATTTTGAAGAAACTTGGCGGCAGCAAAGGCTCTAAAATTTAGAGTTATTCCATTGAGAAGTTGCCGCTCGCATCCTGGCTATAGACCGCAATTTTTTTGTTATAACTGTAGATGAAGCTGTTTCCTATTTGAAACGGATTGCCGTCTGAATTCAATCTTCCCAGCAGGCATCCGTAGGGCACTCCCGTAAAATCCCTCAGGTTTTTGGGATCGAGCTCTTCGACATCAGTGCCTTCGGGGCCGAAATAAACAAAATATTTTCCTGCAAGACTTTTTATTCCCAAAGAACCAATGAATATTTTTGCGATATAAGCGTTGTTTAAATCGGCAGAAATTGCGCCTGTATCATTATTCAATACTTTTTCAAAATAACTGAATTGATCCTTATTGCCGCTGTTTGTATTCCACAACAGGAAGCTTGCGTATATTTCTCCATTTTGCCATTTGCCATCCGAGTTTGAAATAAATATCGGTCCTGCTTCATCAATGTTTTTAAGAACTATCGGCGATGATGTAACGGGATTTTTTTTATCCGGATTGAAATAATAGTTGAAATTGCCGTTAATGGATGAAATTGAAGCCGAACCGTTTACAATATGCGTGCCGGCATTTATGGTAAATGAAGCAAACGGATCAATGGTTAATTTTGTATCATACCAGCCGTTTTTCAGATTGGCTGCATCGACTTCCAGCGTGTTGCTGCCATTGACGTTATTTGCAACATTGATAAAAAATTTACCCTTGAGATTGTCGGCCCGGTTATTTAAGTCCGAATCAGGGACATTTAATTTTACAAAAAGTGTAGGGTAGTCGATTTCTCCTGCCTTGATGATAATAGGATATTCTTTTGTTTCATCGGCATTGCTCGCCTGAAGCGTCACCTTGTAGTACCCTGGTTTATAAACAGAAAGCATTGTATTCAGGGGATCTTTTGATATATCAAGGAAATAGCATCCTTTAAGATAATTTTTATTTGCATTCGGCGGGGTCTGCTGTGAGACAGCGTCTTTATTCAGGGAAGCCTCGCTTTGGATATCCATTTTTAAATATTCTACGGTCCAGTCGTATTGAATGTCCTGATTGATATTTGCATCACTCATAACCCCGGTTAACGCCAGATCAACCTGATAATCGCTTTCCTTGGGGGTCCTGTTTACTGCCTGGGTTACATTGATATTTTTGATGGTGATAGGATTTTTTTTGTTATCTTTTTCATTGGAGCATGCAAAAATAAACAGAATTATTACACTGCACAAAAAGGGGTTAATTTGAATTTTTTTAAGAAATTTAACTCCAATCATTATATATATTTTAACATAAAATTGTTTTTTGTCAAATATTTTAATCCGAGACGCTGAGTATTTATAGATATTTTAAAAATTGTATTTTATGTAAAATTATATGGAATGCATTGGTTTTTGTTTATCATTCCATAAATTCGATTGACTTAAATTTCAGTTTTTCATAAAATTATTATAATAGGAAGCATTATTCTGGAGAATGTAGGTGAGCGTTTTGAATGCACTTTCGGGTTATGTGAAAAATTATTTTGTGAATGGAGAGTGATATGAAGATAAAGGTTTTAATTGCCAAAGGCTTCGAAGAAACCGAAGCCATTGCTCTGATCGATCTTTTGCGAAGGGCGAATTATGACGTGGAAACCGTTTCAATAACGGAAGATAACGTTGTTGAAGGAGGTCACGGTATCAGGATTACCACGGACAATATTTTTAGTAATGCCGGTTTTGATGATGCCGACATGCTTTTGCTTCCCGGCGGCGGTGCGGGTGTGGCCAATTTATCAAACAGCCCTGACGTGATAAATCTTGTAATTGCTTTCAATGAATCATGCAGGTATATAGCTGCAATCTGCGCCGCTCCGCTTGTTCTGGACAAGGCGGGCATATTGAAGGACAGGACAATAACCTGCTATCCTACGGAAGAAAAAAACATCAGGGATGCAAAGGTTATCCATGACAGGGTTGTCGTTGACGGCAAGCTCATAACCAGCCGTGGAGTCGGCACAGCGCTGGACATGGGCCTGAAAATAGTTGAAATTTTAAAATCAAAAAAAGAAAGCGGCGAATTAAAAGAGAGAATCGTTTATTAAAATCTTAGCTGCAAAACGATCCTGTAATCCTGGTAAAAACCGAGATTGAGATAGCTGAATTCACCGGCTTCGTTTTTGCTGTTTACAAGTTTCCAGTCAAACGGGTAGATGCAGCTTATATTTATCGTGAATGCCTGGAGGACATCGATTTCTGCAAAAACATTCAAAATTGCCGACTGGTCATCGGCCCCGAAGAGATATGTTGTTCCCAGTTTCAGGTAGTCGTTCACGGTTACCCTGATCATTCCGAAGATATAATCGTGCCTTAAATAATTGAGCTGCAGTTTATCCGGGTTGTAAACCCTGTCAACCGGGGTTGTTTTTTCCCAATTGCCGTCGTATAACGCATCAAGGCTCCTGTCGCCCCAGTCAAGCATTCCGCTGCCGAAAAACATGTACTCGAAAAGAATATAAACCCATCCGCCGTTGAATGTATAGTCGAATCCGATTTCTGCCTGGAGCCCCTCGTATCCGTGGAACGGTTTGCCGTAATAATCATGGCTGAAAAATGATTTCTGATCGAATTTGTAGATAATGTCGGTGAACAGCCCGATGACTACATCGGCTTTCATGCTGAAGCCGGCGATATGCGTGAAAAAATTATTGGTTGATTCCGGCAAACCTGCATCGGCCGGTTTTTCCCTGTATTCGATCTGCGGCATGAACAAGGCATAGAGGAATTCGAAATTGAATTTGTTGATGGAAAAATTCGTCCCCAGCCCAAATTTGAAATCCCAGCCCTTGCTCTGTAACGGGTTGTCCGGGGCTATGGCAAAATTTTCGATTTTCCAGAAGGGAAGGGGATAAAATGTCGCCATGACCGACAGCTTGCCCTCCGGCCTGGAAGACGGATCGATCGCAGTCGGGTCAAGCGGGTTGCGCGGGTTAAAAAGATCATTCGGGCTGAATGCATAGCCGTAGCCCCTTGCTATCCTTATGAGTCCCGCCTGGATGTCAAAATAATCGTTGCCTCCCTTGAAGTAAAGCCGTTCAAGGTCGAATGAACCTATGTATGTGTTTTTGTAATAAAAGGGCAGCCTGAAATATCCCGTGTGGAAGTTTTTGGGATCGGCAAGGGTCTGCGCATACGATGCCGCCTCGGAAATATATTCATATTTGTACAAGTCATTGTACATGCCGGTAAGCGTCGTTATGTTGACTGCCAGACCGAAGGTCATGTAATCGTTTATGTCGACCCTGTACCTGAGATTTGCCTTGTTGATCCATCCCCATCTGAATTCGCTGCCGTAGGGGCCGCTGCCGTATTTTACGGAATGAATAAAATCCATCGCTGTTTCAAAAACGCCGCTGAATGTCATTGTTGATTTTTGCGCAGCCGCTGTCTCTGCCAGTACAGCCAGAATGATTATTGCAAGGAATATGTTTTTTTTTTGCATAATTCTCCCCGTTATCCGAAATTTGTCCTGTTATTTCTCAAGACTTCTCATGCTGAAAATGTTGCGTGGCAGCTTTATATCAAGCTCCACCTGGTTCATTCTGAAAACTGTTTTGGAATTTTTCCTGAGCAGATCCCTCATCTCGGATACAACAGGGAAAAACCTTTCGCCGATTTTTTTAACTTCGAGTATCGTTTCTTCTTTAATAACTGCGCCAGAAAGTGCATAATATTCGGTTTTAAGCGGGAGATAGTTTTCCTTGCTTACCCACATTTTTCTCTTCGGATAAGAGATGGTTTTTTTCTTTCCAATTAATTCCAGCACCCAGACAGGCGTGCCGTTAAACTCGGATTCCCCGACAATTTTCGGATCATACTGGCTTTCGAGCGTATTGTTGTTGATCGTGTCCTCATAGCTCATGTCAGAGCCCATTACGGATTCCTTGAGCATGTGGCCCACGATCGGGATGATTTCCTCCGAATCCGGCGAATAACCGAAAAGGTTCCCGTCCAGCTTGAGATATTTCGTTCCCGTGTCATCCTGGTTCGTGAATTCGCAGAAAAAATTCTTCTGTCCCAACGCGTAGGCATAGAATGTTTTTACGTATTTTTTGCCGGATATGTAGATTTCCATATCGCCCTGGTATTTAATGCTGCCGTAAACCTGGTTGGCATCAACTTTCCTGATAATCGAAAGGGCATCCTCCGTGAAAGCGCACAACGCAAGTGTAATTATCATTGAAATTGAAATAAAAATTTTTTTCATCTGTTTCCTCCTGAAATTTGTTTATCTTCTCAAAGCTTCGACCGGCTCGACAAAAGCCGCTTTTAATGACGGGAAAAGCGTACATGCGGAAGCCGTAATTACCCCGAAGAGAAATCCCTGCAGGATATAACGCAGTGAAAACTCTATGAACAGTGTATTGCTGAACGGTACGTTTTCCATGCCTCCTCCGGTCATTATTTTCATGTCTATCGGGAAATATGAGCCTGTGAATGTTGCGAGTGCTCCCAGCCCGGCGCCGATCAGGGCACCGATAAGGCTCAAATACACGGACTCAAAGAAAAATACCACAACCACTTCGGCCCTCGTCATACCGAGTGCGCCCATCATGCCGATCTCCTTTATCCTTTCATGGATCACCATCAGTATGGTATTAATAATCAAGAATGAAGCGACAATAATGAAAATAAGGAACATGATGAACATTATGACGTTGTACTGCCTCATCAATACGCTGAAATAATGATC
>JBJKSS010000460.1:0-3115 GCA_046703745.1 Spirochaetota bacterium | reverse complement strand
TTGTTTTGTCAAATTAACTTTTTTAATTCCGACATGGCATCTTCTATTAGCCGCGAAAGCTGGACGTTTTCTTCTGTACCAATAATCTTTATGCCCGGGTGATTCACAGGAATAAGAATTTTCTTGCCCCTGGAATTCATCACGGCCTCGGCGGTTTCCTTTGCGACCTCACCCATCAGTCCGTTTGGCAGGATGATGCCTATGGGGCCGAGTATTACATCTGCATGATTTATATTGCATCTTATGGCATTATCCCCGGCTGCTCCCCTGTGTGCCTTTGCCTGCATCATTCTTTCCGTTGCAACGGCGTTGGTGCCAAGTGCAATGATATTTAGTGCAGAGTTGAAGTTTTTCCTTAACTGGATAATCAGTGCAACACCGATGCCGCCGCCCATGCCGTCTATTACAATCACGCTCTTTTCTGCCATAGCCTTTCCCTTTGGGAATTATTTCGGCATAAAAGGCCAAAAGTTTGATTTTTAATTTTGCCGGGGCGATCATTTTATCATCGTCTGTCCTTGCCTATCATACGGCCGTTTTTCAGATAATAATCAAGTTCGTTCTTCCGGTTATCCATCATCTTTTGGAAATTTTCCTCCGAAAAAGCTTTGGGAAGAATTTTTTTAGCCAGTATGCTGTTTGCCGTGAAGAGCATTCTCCATGACACTTGCGTTGTGTTTTCTTTTGATTCCTCAAGCGAAATGCTTAAACGAACCACGTTCTTTCCGGAAATCATGAGGTATTCTATAAACTTGTCAGGTTTATATGTTATGTTGATCCATGTAACCTTCATACCGAGATTTTCCGTTGTTTCAAAGACTGCGTCCTTTTCGGCAACCCCGGATTTTGAATAATTCATCGTGCATGACCAGCCCGGCAGCCATTTGTATTCTTCAACGGGACAGAGAAGGGGGAACAATTTTGATGCGGTGCCTTCGACTTCAAATTTGCCGATTCGTTCAAAGCGCATGCCTTCTTTCCATTTGGGGCTTGCCGCCAGGTTTGTGCTTTTGCACGAGCCGATAAAAAATACAGATACAATAAAATAAAATGCGATTGCAAGTTTCGATTTTAATCTTTTTAATTTCATAATTTTATCCTCCTGATTATAATTACAGCCCGTTGACGAAATTTCTTACGGCCCGAATGAAGCCCTCCGGGCATTCCTCCTGCGGGACATGATCAGCCGGGGAACCATTTGTATTCTTCAACGGGACACAATAAAGGGAATACTTCTTCACCCCGCTTTAAGTTCAAATCTTCCGATACGCTTAAATCGTTCCCCTCTGTATTCTTTTTTTTCATGTTCGTCCATCCTCCGGTTTATGGCCTTGCCAGATAATCGTCCATTAATTTTTTTAGTTTATCAACCCTGGACTGAAAATTATCACTTTCATACTCACGAATAAACTGTTTGCCTTTTTCTGAAATCGAAGTAAAAGTCTGGTCAAAATTCAGAATGAGGAGGCCGTTTTTTTTTGTTACCCGTATGATGAACCTGAACAAGAATAATCCGTTCGCGGTGATCAAAAAATCTACAAGCCCTGCATCTTTGTCATATGCATTTGTGTGCCAGATTAATTCGGTTCCATAAGCCTTTATCGTTTTGAAAATGGCACCTTCTTCATTGTAGCCGCTTTCTGAAAATATCACCTCGCATTCCCAGCCAGGGATCCATTCCTCCTCTTTTTTGGGACAGAGAAGCGGGAAAACCCTGTCAACATCCTTTTTTATTATTATTTCGCCCGATCTTTGATAACTCTCATTTGAATCCATAAATGTTTTCTCCTTATTTTAATGAAATTTTATTCCTGAGACGAACCCCTTTACTGATTGAATGAATTTTTCAGGGCATTCTTCCTGGGGGACATGACTGCAATTTTTGATTATCGTCAGGCGGCAGTCCCTGATTTTTTTGGATAATTCAATCAGGTCTTTTGTGCCGTCGGCCGGTTTGTCAACAAGTATTGATCCTGCTATGATCAAAATGATTTTTTTAAAATATTTGCCGGTTTTCATAAATTTATTCCTCACATATCATGATTTTTAACAGATAATCCGAAAAAAATCTTGTCTGATCACGAAAAAAAATTGTTATAATGCGAATTGTTTTGTTATAAGTTTTGGAATAAGGGAGCGCACCGCCTTGAAAGACGACAAATATTCTGTTTCGCCGGGATTGCTTTATGCCTTAAAAAAATATTCATCCGGCAAGGGCCTTGATTTCAACGGAATATGCGGAGACGCGGATTTGAACTACGATGAAATTATCCGCAACAATTCGAGAATACCAGCCGGACAGTTTCACCGGGTTTGGAATGCTGTCTCAAAACTTTCCGGCGATCCGGATTTTGGACTCCATCTTGCTCTGGTTTCGAATAACGGCATGAAGAACAACGATATTCTGTCATCAATCATGTCAAACAGCGCAACGGTGGAGCATTCGATAAACAACCTGATGAGGTACCATGACATTTCCGCAGACATGATAAAAATCGGCCTCGAGAGGGGAAACGGCCGGGCGGTTTTATTCTGGAAGGCGGAAGGGTTTCCCATGATTGAGAGTGACAGGGATTATTCGGAATGCATCTCGACCGTTCTCTCATTAATGCTTTTTAACCTGTCCGAAGGTAAAATCAAACTGACCGGAGCGGGTTTCATTCACCCGCAGCCTGTTGATGAAGCCGGGCTCGCCGGCGTCTTCAAATGCCCGGTGCATTTCTCGCAGCGCCGGAACGAGCTTGTCTTCGATGCAGACTGTCTTTCAATACCGATTGCATGTTCCAATTCCGAACTGCTTGAGGTCCTTGAGGATTATGCACGGAAGCTCCTGGGCAAAATGAATCTGAATGAAACCGCTGCCGGCAAAACGGCGCATATAATAAACGCGATGCTTTCAAAAGGTGAGAGGCCGTCAATACAAAAAGCCGCAGCAGAGCTTGCAATGAGCGTCAGGAACCTCCAGAATAAACTGAAGGAGGAGAAGACTTCATATCAGGGCATCCTTGAAAATTTGAGAAAAGGAATCGCAGTGGAATACCTGAAAAACCCGGGTGCATCGATCTGTGAAATCACGTTCCTCCTCGGGTTCTCGGAGCAGAGCTCATTCAACCAT
>JBJKSS010000459.1:0-9969 GCA_046703745.1 Spirochaetota bacterium | reverse complement strand
GACTATGCCTTTTGAAATGTCCATGAAAATCGAGTATTTAACGCTGCCGTTTGGAGTGGTTATTTTTTTACTTTTTCTGTTTACTCAATATTCCAAAGAGATTTACAGGAACGTACTCCGATTTTTTATATTAAACAGCCTCTTTTATGCGATAGTCATTCTTTTTTTTCCACTGCGAATTTACAGTTACATTCTGCCGTATTTCCAGATTGTCATAATAATTTGCGGCCTGTATACCCTATTGATTTTATTCAAGGCTTTGGCAAAAAAAAGGGAGGGCGCCGTATTATTCATCAGCGGATTTTTCGTGTTTTTTGTCTTTATCCTTATTGATATACTTCAGGAAAGGTTAAAAATACAGGGAGGTTATTTTACTCCCATAGGAATGTTCATTTTTATTTTTATCCAGTCTTTCTTCCTTTCAAAAAAATTCTCAAGAGCATTTTCCAGAATCGAAAATTACTCCATGGAACTGGAAGAAAAGGTCGCGGAAAGAACGAAGCAGCTCGAGCTTGCCAATGAGGATAAAAAAAATTTTTTCGTCAATATAGCCCATGAGACAAAAACTCCGCTGACGCTTATTCATAATTATCTTGACAGGTATATCAGAAAGAACGGCACATCAAGCGAGCTGGAAATAATAAGCAGGAATTTTGATAAGTTGTTAAACGACATGGTTCATTATCTCGATACAGAAAAAATCGAACGGGGCAAAATTTCGTATAACCACAACCAGGTAGTGAACTTGTCCGATTTTTTGCAAAACAAGATAATTTTATTCAAGGAATTTGCCCTTGCCAAAAACATTGTTATTGAATCGAAAATAGAAGAGAATTTGTTCATTAAAATCGATCCGGAAGCAATAGACAGGGTGATAAACAACCTTCTGGACAATGCAGTGAATTATACCGGGCAATCCGGAAAAATCCGGGTGTTTTTAAACTCTGATAAAAACAGGATCATATTCAGCGTCAGAGACAACGGCATTGGGATGAAAAAAGAAGATATCGGCAACGTTTTCAAGCCTTATTACCAGGCGCTGAATTTGCAAAAAAGTCATTCCCACATAGGGATGGGGTTGAATATTGTAAAGGCAATAATTGATTCATGCGGCGCATCGATTGAGGTTGAAAGCAGGATAAATGAAGGTACCGCTTTTATCATTACTTTCAATATGCATATTTTGGATGAAAACGACGAAATAGTTTCCGTAAAAAAACAGCCGGAAAATTCCACGGTTAAATTAAACCACACTGAAGAAATTGTGGAAAGCAGACACAATGTTTTTTTAGTCGAGGATAATGTTGAAATGCTTGCATATTTGATCGACTGCATGAAGGACACTTATAATGTTTATCATGCCGGCAATGGCGCGGAGGCACTGAAAAAGGTATCGAATATTCCAAAGCCCGATATAATAATATCCGATATCATGATGGAGCAGATGGACGGCTACGGGTTTTTTGATGAATTGAAAAAAAACAAAGAATTTAAAAGCATTCCCTTCATATTCCTGACGGCAAAAACATCAAGGAATGAAAGGATAAACGGATTGAAAAAGGGTGCGGTTGATTTCATTCACAAACCGTTCATAATCGACGAGCTTCTGGCAAAGATTGATTCCATACTGGCAGTGAATGATGCCCTCAAAAATGAATATCTGGAAAAACTGGGAGACAGTTACCATAAATTTCTTGAAAATCTTCAAACAGAGAAAAACGGGACCAAAAAGTCCGGAACTGATCATAAAAAAAACAATGATGATATAGCCCTTGATGATTTTGGCATATCAAAAAGGGAAATTGAAGTTGTCTCTTTGTTAAAGCTCGGACTTGAACATAAGGAAATTGCAGACGAGCTGGATGTTTCCATCAACACCATCAGGACATATATCAGAAGGATTTATGAAAAATGCAGGGTCAGCAATAAAATCGAGTTATTGACGGTTTTAAAATTACTGTGATATTTTTTACCGCCCTGCTGTACTATTTAACGCCGCAATATCAGGAATAAAATCAAAAAATCATAATCCCTTAGTTTTTAGTTGGAAATTTTATACTTGAAGGTTTAGGAATTTAATAAATCATAGCAATTTATTTTTGGATTTTCTGATATTTTGTCCAAAACTTCTTTAAACCATAATTCCAGAGGTTTATTTTTAATTCTTCTTGAAGCCGTGTGAAGATATGCCATAATAATTGATCTTGTTCTGTCTTGGTACCCTTCTTTTCTAAAGCCGATTTACATTCTGGGCAAACTTCAGTTTCATTGTATAAATATTCGGCATCATCTGCTGTTTCTAAGGTGTGGATGATCTGAAGGCTCCTTCTTTTTCTTTTCTCTCCCGAGAATTTAAGAGCTTTTTTAGACGCTCAATTTCCTGGTTAAATCATGAATTTGTATTTCTTTTTAATGATGTAACATTTCTTGAATTTTATTAATACTCTAATTTAAAAAAAATCACTTTTTTTACAAAATTACCCACTAATTACTCAGGGGATACCAGTTATACTAAAAAACATTAAATTGTGCCGGGTAACGCCTCACTGCCCGTAATATACAAACGGCGCCCAGAAATAGGGATTTGAGAATTTTTTGTCTTTAATGAATAGCCGCTTAATGGTGGATTCGGCGTCAAAATAATCCATTTTTTTATCCCTGATCAGCTTGTAAAGATCGGTCATGAAGATCATGGTTGATACGTCTGCAACTTCCCAGAGAGAAACGGAAATCCCGTTGGCGCCGGCAATTATGAATGACTGTGTAAGACCCACGATCCCTTCGCCGCCGTAAATCTTACCCAGCCCGGTTTCGCAGGCAGAGAGGTTTACGAAATCCGCATTGAGGTCAAGGTTTGCAATTTCACCTGACTGAAGATACCCGTCCTCATTGGTGTTTAATTTATCAGAGAGCGACAGGACAAGCGCTGATAATTCGGGAGAGTCCGGCACAACGAGGCCGTGTGTCGCAAAGTGTATAATTTTGTATTTTTCAAGCTCCCTTTTTTCAGAAAGCTCCTTGATGTTTTTTTCCGTTACATTTGCACCTGTAAAAATTTTGCCGGATTTATATATGTCCCCTATTGACTTTACTTCTGATAATGTGCCGGGAAGGTTCTGCCAGACGGCGCCTTTAAGATAACCGTAAATACCGGCGGATTTTTCACCGCGGTTTAATGAAGCGACGGAATCCTTCAACATTTTATCGTATGACGCTTCATCAATGGTCATATCTTTTTTATAGGATTTGTCATCATAAACAGCCCCGCCAAACGCTATTAATTCATGTCTGGCTTTGTCATACTTTCTGTCTTTTATCAGGTTCAGCACGGTAAGGGACTGCGTGTATTTTACATCGTGATCCTCCACAAGATATTTGCCGTTTGGGTCAATTAGGGTTTCGAATGGGAGGAGGCCAAGGACATCATCGGGAATTATGATTATGTTTTTTTTGTCTTTTAAAAGGTCTTCTATGTCGCCGAAAAAATAATCATACAATGAGCGTGAAATCCTGTTTGCATTCTTATCCTCAAAAAAATTGATTGCTGGATTGGACAACAGGTTCCTGTAATAATAAACCAGATCACTCAACCTGCCATAAATATCTTCGAATTTTTTTATTTTTATCCCCTCGTCCTTTTCAACATTACCGCTTTTGATAATTTTCAACCCTCTTGATTTTTCATTAATTTCCGCAATATCGTTCATATCGGTTTCGCTGAAACTTAGGGCATTCTGATCGAGGGGTTTGTATTCTATTTTGCCGTCGGCAATGATGATTCTTACAGGGTAATAATCCCTGTTTATATTGGAAAAGCTTACAACAACAGTGTCCCTGTCTATGTTTTTGACGAGGCTTTCGATCCCCGGATATGTAATCTCATTTTTTAATTTTCTTGATATTCTCTCGGTGAGATACTTTGCGCGTGACAGTTCGGCTGTTTCAAGCGCTTTTTCAGCATCTCCGGCGAGAACATAAGCATAGATCAAAAGCTGGTAGGTGCTTATCTGGGATGCGAGGTAATCCATCCTGATTGAGCCGCTTGCGGTTTCCCGTAATTCTTCCTTGATCGCAACGGCTTTGTTCAGATAATCCTCGGCCTTGCCGTATTCCTTAAGGAAACAGTAGTTGAACCCGATGTTGTTGTAGTAGGTAGAAATATCGACCTTGCTAGAGTTTTCAGTGTATTTCATCGCTTCAAAAAGATACTCGTTTGATTTTTCATAGTTGCCTTTGTCAGTGTACAGAAGCGCTATGCCGTTTAGCCGGTTTGCGATTTTCGAGCGGTTGCCCAGTTCCCTGTCAATTGAGAGCGCATCTGTAAAATATTTTGCGGCCTTCTCGTAATCTTTCATCAGCCTGTAAGTCTCGCCGATGTTGCTCAAGTTTATCGAGACATCCGGTTTTGCTCCCAGTTTTTTTTCAATCACAAGCGCCCTGTTGAAATAATCCAGAGCACTGTCGTATTCCCCATTGGATTTGTAGAGCATGCCGAAATTGTTGTACAACGTTGCCTCTTCGTCCTTTGCGCCAAGCTCTTCGGCTATCTTCAATGCCCTGTTGTAATATTCCAGCGCTGTGTCGTATTTCCCCCAGAGCCTGAAAATCTCGCCAGTGTTGTTAAGGGCACTGACGAATTTTTTTCTGTCAGACGATTTTTCAAAATAGGCGAGGCTTTTGTTCATGTACCCAAGCGCCTTGTCGAATTCGTTCATCAAGAAATATGCCTGGCCTATGTTCCCGTACTGAGTCGCTATTTCCTCGTCCCTGCCGAGAGCCGTGTTTATTTCAAGCGCCCTGTTGTAATAATCCATCGCCTTGCCGTACTCTTCCATGTCGATATATGCTGCACCAATGTTATTGAGAATTATTGCAGAATGATCCCTTGATCCCAGTTTGTCCGAAACTTCGAGTGCCTTGTTGAAATAATCAAGGGTTTTGCCGTAATCCGGCATTTTTTGATAAAGCTCCGCATAATTTTCATAAACTGATATGAGGAAATTTTTGTCATCGTAACCGGCGGCAACCTTTTCCGCTTCGTCGAAATTCTTTTTGAAATCATTATATGCGTTCAGATAATAGTAGGCCGAGCCGATTGTAATGTAGGCATTTATGATGTAATTTTTGCCTTCAGGTTTTTTACCTGACCCGAGGAATTTTTCAAGGCAGGCTATGGAATCCCTGTAGTCTGCCATATTATAATCCATCAGGCCATAATTCAAATTGATGGAAGCCAGAAGCTCTTCATCTTTCAAATTTCCGGCTATGTCCAATGCCTTTTTATAATAGTCGCCGGCATCTTTAAAATCGCCAGACTTGCCGTAACAAAAGCCGATGTTATTGTAGGTGCCTGCAAGATCCTTTAAAGACTTGTTTTTTTCATGGATTTTTGCCAGGACAAGATAATTGTCAATCGATGATTTGTAATCGTCCAGATCGCATTGCAGGGAGGCCATGCTGTCAAGGGTTGAGGCAAGGCTTTTTTCATCAACAACGCCTTTGCCTGTTTCGTATGCGAGCGTGTAGTATTCCAATGCCCTGGCCTTTTTATCTGCAAGAGAATAATTTGCCGCTATGCTGCTGTAGAGAGTGAAAAGATCGTTTTTATTGCCGTCCTTTTTTTTGTAATCTGCGATCAGCAGGAAATATTTCACCGCATCGTCGTAATTTTTTACTTCCTGTGCAATCGACGCCATGTTGTTGAGGAAAGGAATCGCCTCATTCTCCTCAAGGAAAGTTTTGCCTGATTGGTATGCCTTCTTGTAGTATTCCAAAGCCCTGGCCTTGTCGCCCGAATAAAAAAAGACCCCGCCGATATTGTTGAGGTTGTTGAAAACTTCCCTGTCATTCTTGAGCTCTTTGTAGAGATCAACTGCTTGTGAATAATATTCAACCGATTGGCCGTAATTTTTGAGGTAATAGTAATAACCGCCGATGTATGAGAGGTAAACGGCTTTTTTATCCGGCTCTTTCAATTCATCAAATATTGAGGCCGCAAGCTTGTAGTATTCTATAATTTTTTCGTAATTCTTCTGTGCAAGATATGTGTATGAGATGCCGTTTATCGCATTGACGAGATTTTCTTTTTCATTGTTTTTCCGGAGAATGACTATTGCCTCTTCATAGCATTTTATGGATTTGTCCATGTCATTAAGCTTGTAATACGAAGCACCGAGCCAGATATCGATTGTTCCCCTGATGGAGCCGTTGTCCGACTGAATTTTTTCATAGAGGGACAGAGCCTTGTTGAAAACCGTTATCGCTTCATTGTAATCTGCCTTTTTGTAAAACGACTGCGCTTCCCTGAAAAGGCTGTCCGCATCATCAAGCGGCTCCGCATTTAAAGGGAAGACTAAAAAAACAAACAATAATACGATTATATATTTATTCATACGGGTCGGCCTCGCGATTATTATTAAAACTATTATTAATATACAACATCTTTGAGGAATTTCACATTATATTTTTGCAAAGGATCAAACAGGGGCTTTCATTTACACGCTAAATTTCGCACCGGATGCTTTTGAGGATATGCCGGCTGTTTTGATAATTTATTCAATTACCACTTCTATACTGACGGAATTTTCAATCTTGCCGCGAAACATGTGATTTACCGTTATAACTGTTTTTCCCGGTTTCAACGCCCTGAATATGAACGTGCCCGCTGCGGAGTCGGCGCCCGGCATGCCCTGCTTCATCCTCTCGGGGTAGCGGTAAACGATTTTTGTATCTATGCATGCAATTATGGATTCATCCTCGATCGAGTATTCAGCAGTAATCCCCACGGACCCATGTTGGGCAAAGGTATAATATGCAAGATCATTTGTTTTTAAATTAACTTTGGAATTGTCATTGAGATTTGTCATTTTTTTCATGTTGTAATTTTTTTTATCCTCCGTTTTGCATGAGAATAACAGGATGAAAATCAATACCGGGACAATTATTTTGTTCATACAGCTTATTAAATAATTAAACGCTGTTAAAGTCAATGAATATATGCGCTTGGCAAATAATAAAAATTTATTATTTGCACTGATATTTGTTGAACAGGATTTTTAACTTTAATATAATTTTCTTTATAATCATTCATCACGAGCCGTAGGCTCATATTCAAAGAAAATTTGTTCAATATGGAGGCAGTTATGAAAAAATTCAAATTATTTGTTTTGATTAATTCAATCTTGATCTTTTCACTATCATTAATAAGCGCCGAAGATACCGCCGGCATGAAATTGACAGAAGAAAAATTACAATCGATCATAATGATGCCGTAGTCATGGGCAGTGTGAAAGCTGTTACAACATCAAATGTAAAAATAAGGAGAAATGCCGATCCAAATGCAAAGGAAATTACATTCAACCAGTATATTCCCCAATGAAGAAATGCCTGATTTTGATTTAAAGGTGCTAAGCTATGTCCCCGAGGGCACCGAGATAACGCTTCTTGCAAGGACGTCAGACAAGGCCAGGGTTAAAAGCTGGGAAAATTACTGGTATTATGTGGAAGTGCCTGACGACGAATACGGAGTTATGAAAAAGAAGGCATGGATGTTCGGAGAATTCATCAAGATAAATAAATAGCATTACCTGTAAATTAAAGGTAAAATAAAAAAAAAATTAAAACTTTTTTCCGAAAAAGAGTTACTAATTTAAACTGTTTTTATTTGTGCCAAAGGGGAAATGAATTAATGAAATTTATTTTAACAAATTTAATGCTGTTTGTATTGGTCAATTTTTTGGGGGCCGAACCGCTTGATATCGCAAAGGTTAAGGCCGAGAGTATGTCAAAAATTTTAAATTTAACCACCCGGCAAACAGATAAACTCTCTGTAATATTCCGGTCAGACCTTGATGATATAAGAAGTATCAGCAGGGATTATCCGGAAGAAAAAACAACAATGGAAGAGATGAAAAGTATAATGAGAACGAAGCTTGACAGAATCGATGCGATAAAGAAATTGTTATCGGCGGATCAGTTTAATAAATATTTAAGCATAGAAGCCAATACAATCAAGAACAAGCTTACCCTTTTTGTAAGGGATGAAATCGGGCTTGATAATTTGCAGGTATTGGTACTTGATTCAATTTCATACTACATGATGGTTTATTTTAACCTGCCTGGTAAAATCAACCTTGACAGCGGCAAACAGGTCAATTCGAATTCGAACATTTCCGATTATTTTTTTCTGTTACGTACCATACTCAAGGACAATCAAAAATACGAGCTTGATGTCAGCAGGAAGGAAATTCAAAAATTTATCAGGGTAAATCTCATAGGTGTGGATGATTTGTATAGTGATGGAGGAAAAACCGGCGGCAGAGGAATGAAAGGAAGAAGATGATCGTACATTGATCAAGTCTTTCAATCGATCAAATAGTTGCTTTTTCTATTAATCAGATAAATGGCGGCCATGGACAATATCCCGCCGATAATAGTTGAGATTTTGGGAATTTCTTTCAACACAAAAAAGCTTATTACAACGGCAAATAATGGCACAAGAAGAATAAACGAACTCGTCCTGTTTGCCGATATTTTTTTTGAGCTTAAAAAATAAACCGATGTTGCAAATACAGTCGAGATTATCGAAAGATAGAAAAAATTAAGCCAGAAAAGCCAGTCCGCGCGAAAAATTTCTTTTATTCCGAAGGGTAATGCAATGAAAAACTCCATGACAGAAGATATGCCGTACATATAAAAACTGAAAACAAAAATTGAGACTTTTTTCTGGACCTCTCCGCCGGTGATCGTAAGAAGCGCCCAGACAAGCGAAGCCATAATGAAAATCAGGTTGCCAGAGGCGAATAACTTTGCAGGATTTGTGTCCCAGATTTGCAGCAAAACCAGCCCGCCGGCAAGCCCCAGCAAAAACCCGGCGCTTTCCCTGATCGAAATCCTTTTTTTAAAAATTATCATGGACAGGAGGAAGGTAAAGACCGGATTAATGCTTGTTACGAGTACCCCACCCGCGCCCGCAAGACCTGTTTTCAGGGCAAGAAAAAAAAGTATATTGTATGAAACAACAAGCACGGATGAAAATAAGATAAGAACCAATGTTTTCCTGTCAATTACAAGTTTTTCCCTGAAAATGAAAAGCATTGGAATAAATGACAAAAAGCTCAAAAAGAATCTCAGGAACGCAAGGTTAAACGGACTGACTGTGTTTGCCACCAGTTTTGCCGAGGTCCAGCTGCCTCCCCAGATCATCATTGACAAGACAAGCAGGAAAATGAAAAAACCTGTATGTGATTCTGGTTTAAAAATGTTTTTTTTTATCAAATTGATCTTCCCCTGTTAAAGGAAAGCAATTTATAAAATATAATTGATTTTGTGAAGATGAAATTATGGCAATCTTGCATTATTTTGAAATTTTTTGATTGTATATTTTAAAATATTTGATATAATTTTTTCAAATACTGCCAAGGAGGATCTTTGATGAAAAAAATAGTTTGTCTGTTTTTAACTGTAATTTTACTTAACGGGTTTATTTCGGTAATAAATATTAATGCCATGACCACGGCTGATAAGGAAAAAAAGTGTATAGATTTGGTTAATTCGGCGATTGCCCATATAAAAAAGATCGGAGCCGACAAGGCTTATGCGGATTTTTCTGCAAAAGACAACAATAACTGGAAAATTCAACTATCCGATGACATGATTTATGTTTTCGTTAATAATTATGATGGAATCACACTTGCTCATGGTGCAAAACCGCAGCTTGTAGGGAAAAATCTTCTGGGATTGAAAGACACAAAAGGCAAACAGTTTTTCCTCGCGTTCCTCAACGTCGCAAAGTCGAATGCCGGTTCGGGCTGGGTCGAATATTACTGGCAGAATCCCAAAACCAAAAAAGACGAACTGAAAAGAACTTATATAAAAAAAATTCCGGGGATAGATGCCTACATCGGGGCCGGGTTTACAAAATAAAATCATGGTATTTAAATTAAATCTTAAACGGAGCAATTTTTGAAC
>JBJKSS010000458.1:0-17434 GCA_046703745.1 Spirochaetota bacterium | reverse complement strand
CCCTCATTCCGATGCCGCCCTCGACCCTTGAAAAATGATCCCAGCGGTTCCTTAACCTCGGAAGCATATATTCAAGGCCTGCAAGCTGTATCTGATGTTTCGCTTCGTTGGTTTTTGCCCTTTTATTGAAGATATTCAGAATGATTTCTGTTCTGCCAAGCACATTGCAGTCAAGATATTTTTCAATATTCCTTTCCTGGATACCGGAAAGCTCGTTGTCAAAAAGCACAACATCGATCTTATTGGAACGAATGTATTTTTTTATTTCTTCAAGTTTACCGCTGCCCAGATAATAACTCGGATCGATGACAGACCTTTTTTGTATGAAAACGGATTGGACAAAAATATTCAGCCCTTTCGCCAGCATTACCAGTTCATCAATCGAATAGCGTTCATCCGCGTCGGAAACATCCGGCATCTGGATGCCAACCGCTATTGCCCTGTTATTCCTGTTTAAAGAAAAATTATCAAGCATTAATGATTTTTCCAAAAACCTCCATTATACTTTAGGCCCTTTTCATTATAAAATATATGAAAATCAGCGCACATACAAAATAACCCAATATACCGATTGTAAATGTCATCGTAAAACCATACGTTACTGAAACCAGCATGGATATGGTTGTAGCGATTGTTGCAAAGGCACCATTAATCCCGAACATCAACATCGCATATTCGCCGGATGTCGATTTCTTGATTTTTTCCAAAGCATGAGGGAAAGGTATACCCATCAAAAAAGTCAGAGGAAACAACAGCCCCGTTGCAATAAACAGCTTGCCTGTAAATCCGTATTTTGCAAAATACAGGAAAATATTATCTATATAAAATAAATTTAATACCAAAAGCACCGGGATAAAAAAGAAACATGCAATCTTTACCCATTTATTGAAATATCGGCTGGTAAAACTGCCCAACCCGCTGAAAAATAACAACCCTCCGAGAGTTATTATCAACGAATAGGTGGGATTCCCGATAAATCTCTGGTATTTCTGCATCAAGACGACTTCTACCAACATGTAGGCAAACCCCAGGAGCCCGAAATAAATTACGTGAATCACAAGGTTGTGGCCATATTGCCTGATCTTGCCAAGGATGAGAAAAACAAGCGGCACGAATAAAATCATTGACAGTAAAATAATGATGTTTAAAATATCCGTCACTTCCTTTTTGTTTTTGTAAATATTAAACGGGAAAGGCTCATCATCGACTGTTGGAGTTAAATCAAGTTCATAGGGAAAATCAATCGATTTAAAAATATTGTATATTCTTTCCCTGTCGCCGGGATACATTTTTTTAAGATAATAACTCCCATAATCAGGATTATATGCATACTTTTGCAGCATAAAATTCATATCATCCTGGTTCTTGATATATTTCAATATGGTATTTGTGAATTTGTAAGATGACATGGCCTGGGGAATATAATTTATAAAATACGACTTTTCAGGATCACGAAGATAATCATCCAGGGCGGTACCGGTTCTTTTATCAGGATAAAACTCTACGGTTAACGACTCGTAATTTTTATGCAGCACCTCAAGGTATGCATTGAACTTTTTTAACTCCGCACCGTTAAAGGGCGTTTTTTTTATGACAACCGTTCTGAACGAATTGGACTTGCCCCAGAAATCCCAGGCATAAACCAGTATATTCTTTTCAGGGTCTGCAATCCCCCTTTTTTTCATGGCTTCGATTATCGTATTCATGAACTTGTAAAATGCAAATTTGGACCTGTCATTCATCAGTATTTCTTCATAAACCACATATCCCCTGTCAGACAGTTTGTCAAGCAGGGTCTCTGTACCTTCGACCGTGTGGAAATATTCCGGGCTCAGGGTGCAATTTGGGCCATGCTCCATGTGAATGTTCATCAGGGTAATCATGTCGAAAATTTCATTGGTGGACTCAAGATATGACCTGCCCTCGCCCGTATGAACCCTGACATTATCATAAGGCTTCTTTGCAAAATCACCGTATTTTTTCCCTTCCATAAGTTTTCGCACGATCGGGTTAATTTCAATGCCGCTGACTCTTGCATTCTTGAGCCTCTTGCATGACTTGGCGATGCCATCCGCAGAAAGGCCTATGATGAAAATATTTGCATCATCAAGATGCGGAACCCTCGGATCAAATGCCGCACCATTGTACGGCTTGATGCCGTCAAGTATTACGCCGTCCAGAGCATAAAACATGTAAGAGTCATCTCCCAGAATATCAACTCTCCCCAGAAGATTGTCTTCGGAAAATAAAATCCGCTCCCCGTTACCGTAAATCTTGTAGAGCTCCTTAAGATCCGGGCAAGTCTTGACATCAAAATCAAGGTCATAGGTTTTAATAACACCAAGCTGGTTTAAAAGATATTTTGCCCGTAATTTGTCATATTTATCACCCGTAATCCTGTAATATCTTCCGGAAGGATCCTTTATGAAAGTCCTGTCAATGAAAGCAACGTCATATTTATCGGTAAGCTTTGCCTTGACATTTTTTTCGAATTCCACGGATCCGATTTTATCCGGCACATTTAAATTCTGTTTGAGGAATAAAAACAGTGCCAAAAACAATATTACCGGTACAATCTTGAAAACAACGGCATTTATAACATTCTCAAAATAAAATGAAAGGGTGAAGATAAAAATCAGAGGTACAAAGCCCAGTATTACAAGGGCATTTTCCGACTTGAACAGCGACACGAATATTATGGGAAACACCACACCGAGTGCGGATGCGGTCAAATTGGTAAAATAAATTATTGTTGATTCTGCCCTGGCAAAAATTATTGAAATTATCACTGAACCGAACAAAAAAGGCAAAACCAGGAAATACGGGTATTTCAGTTCACCGATGTTTATTATGTTAAAATATGAAAATCCGATTGATACGAGGAATCCGAATGCTGCAAGGAGCATGACCAATTTTGAATTGAACCTGAAAAGATAAAAACTTACGAAGCCCCCGGTTGCAAGCCCCAGCATTGCAATGGAAATTATGAAAGTGGCCTTGAGATAATTGGTTACGATCAAAAGTTCATGAAAAAAAACCATTTCAATCGCTATGAGGGTGAGTGAAAATAAAAACATCGTTATAAAATTAAAGACAGACTCTTTGATTACAAGCTTATTGTCCAGCATTTTGAATCCCTTGAGATTTTTTTGTTCATTTTTTTATTAATTAGATAAAATGACAGAAATCATGAATCTATATAGCATTGAAATTTGAAAAAAACAATCAGTATTTTTTTTATCCGGGACCTTTTTCGTCATCTTCATTGCCGCTTAAGAGCAGCATGTACTCCTCTTCATTAATGCATTGTTCCTGGTTATCCAGCAAAGTCGCCCTCGAATTATGCTCCTGGATCAGTTCCATTTTATTCTTCAGGTTGCTGATAAAAGATGATATGATCGAATTATCAAGCCTGTAGCTTTTTATTATTTCAGGATTTTTTACTATCTTGTCAAGGAGATTATAAAATCTTTTCAATGTAAACGAATACGTTTTTATCAGGTCATCCTTGCTGTAAATATCCTTGAACTTCAGATATTCGATCCAGATGTTGTCAAGGCTTGAATTAATAAACCTCAGGTCAAAACTCAGCTTGTCCACAAAGTACAATGCATCGACATCCTCATCCAGCATGCTTTTATTGAATAATATTAATTTATTTATCAGCATCAGATTGTTTGACATCTTGTTCATAATTTGACTCCCTGCCCTTTCATTTTATCCGATAATTAAGAGATTAACAATAAAAAAATGTTACTATTCAACTTGGCGGTAATAAAACAATGCCTTTATCCCGCACTCAATTGCCGATAAAACGGATAATTGACTAACAATGCAGCTTTAGACGGCAATTGAGTGCGGGATTGCCCGTTAAATAACATCCAGCTGAATAGTTTACAAAAAAATCATTTATTCTGAATAACTTACCGACAGTCCGTCGCCGATATCAAATATAAAAGTATCCAGCTGGCTGTCTTCCATCAGGGCCCTGTTGAATGTTTTTAATGATTCGATACCCGATATGTATTTTTTTTCAATATTCGTTTCATAAACCTTGCCGCCGAAAAGCAGGTTATCGGTAATAATTGCACCCCGGCTGTTGAGGGATTTTTTTAGAAGGGGCAGATAATTTATATAGTCCCTTTTCTGAGCATCGAGAAAAATCAGGTCGAAAGTTTCGTTTGATTCATTCAAAAAATCAAATGCATCGACTTTAATCAGTTTAATATTGTTCACATTGAAAGCCGACAGCAAATCAAGTCCCCTCTTATACCTGTTCCCGTCACGCTCCAGGCTTGTCAATTGTACTTCATCGGATAATCCGTAAATCATGAACAAGGATGATGCACCGGCCCCGAAACCGATTTCAAGAAGTTTTTGCGGTTTTGTAAAATTGACGAACCATTTTAAAAACAATGCAGTATCAAGGCTCACGGCCGGAATGAAATGTTCGTTTTTAAAATCAATTATTTGTTCATAATACCTGCTTAATGTTTCATTTTTTGCAAAATTCCATGAGTTCATATACTTACGGGCCAGATTGTGATCCATTGCTTTTATTTACCATAATACAAGATAATTTTGAACAAGATTTTTTTATGGAAGCAATATTTTATCGATATTTAAAAGTGATTCGGGATTCACAATGAAACCGTCGATCCGCAGCGTCCAGTGCACATGATAACCGGTTGATGCGCCGGTTGTGCCCATGTATCCTATGATGTCTCCCCTTCTTACAATATCACCCGGTTTTACCGCCAGTTTGTTCATATGATAATATTCCGAATAAACAGAAAATCCGTGATCTATGATGACCATATTGCCGTAAAGCTGGGCATATTTGGCATATCTTACTATCCCGTCGCAGGATGCGTAAATAACCGTGTTAAGATCGTTTGCATAATCGATCCCGTCATGAACAGTTCTGGAAAACACCCTGCCGTTGTAAAATCTCCAGGTGCGTATCAATCCGAATGAGCTTGTTAAATATTGTCTCCACAACAGGGGATAATCATACCCGTTTGTATAAAAATTTTCCGGAGTGTTCACCCTGTATATTTTTTCCTTTTCGGCCTGCTCCAGCCTGAACTTTTTATAATCCGTGGCCAGTATTTCCCTGCTTTTTTTATATCCGAAATAAACCGTCTGTTTTTCCCATATTTTCTTTTTCACCTCTTCGACAACCATTATCCTTGCATAGTATGACCGGTAATCGCCTATAACAACTTCGGCATCATACTTCGATACGTTCCAGTAAAGATTGAACGGAATGAAAAAACCATAATATTTCTGATCGAGGTATTCAAACAGGTAATCAAGTTTAGCGGTAACCGTCCGTTTTTCATTCTCAAGATAATAAATTATTTTAACTCTCGAATATCTGATATCGAGATTTGAAGGTACCCTAAGCCTGAAAAACTGGGCATCGCCGTTCACATTGTTAAAATATGTCCGGCATGAAACATCATTATCCTTTAAATGCCCGAATATACCCTGGTTTTTTATAACCTGCAATTTGCCGTTTTGAAGCGTATAGGCATTTTCAGGGCCGAATACAGCGGAAGAATCCGGATAAACCATAAGGCTTTTCTTCCCGCTTTTCAGGTGTGCATAGCCGTTATAAAAAGTTTTCACCGCAATTTCACCTGACTTTTCATTATGGGATACCGAGACAATGCCTTTAAAAGCCGGATTAGCCGAGCATCCTGATATCAAGAACAGAATTAATGAAGTGAAAAAAAAATATTTTGTGCCGGCCATAAGGATCAGTCTGTCCCGCTTTTTTTATTGACGGTTTCAAGCCTTTTCAAAGCCCGGGCCATTGCATCTGACTTGCCTTTATAACTGTAGGTTTTGTCATTGGCACTTCTGAGCTTTGTGCTCCTGTAAAATTTGTTGATTTTTATAAGAATTGATTTGAGATTTTGAGGGTATTCCCTGATCGTGTCAAGCTCCGGATAATTGTTTTTCAGCACGAGTATTCTGCCGATAATGAGCTGAAGATCATCACTGAAATTGTTTATGACAACGGCCATTTTTTCCGGATCGTTTATATGCGCGATGTCATCGGCAAATTTAACGTACCGGTCATAATAATCGGTATAAGCCCTGACAAGATCGACGTATTTCTCTTCGGCACCGATCTGTAAAGATGCATTAAGTAAAAAAATAAAAATTATTATAACTGTCCTGGCCGGTTTTATCATCATCATGAAACATGATTATAAATATAAAAAATACAATTGTCAAATAATCTTTGCCCCAAATTGTAAAAAATATTATAATAAAATCTCCTTTTATTGAAAAATACAGGGTATGCAATTAAATTTATTTTACCGGTTTTTTTCATGCGTGAAACAGGAACCCAAATGATCAAAAAAACTTTATTGACAATCTTTATCGCCTTCAATGTGATTTTGAGCGCATTTTCAATCGACGCAAATCTCCTGTCGGATGATTTCAGGCAAATCATCGATGTAGATGAAGCGAACAGGCAATTCATATCGGCGGACTTCGATAATATAAGTTATACCGATTATTTTCGATATTACTCCCTTGTTTCCGAGGAATTAAACCGGTATGACGACGAATTTTCATGGTTTATTATCCTGGACAAAAAGGTCGGTGAAGAGCTCATGAATTCATTCCACACTACGGACATCGAAAAGCTCGGTATAGACAGGCAGAAGGAATTCGCCGAGAAGCTTCTTGAGATACTTCATGAGAATGTTTTCCGTCAATATGTTTTTAATGCGGACAGGCTCTCTGCCGTAATCGCCGGTGATTTCAACTGCGTAAGCTCTTCCATAATGTATTCCATATTCCTCACAAAATACGGTTTTTCACATAACCCTGTGCAGACGATCGATCATGCATTCATAAAAATAAATTTCCCGGACGGAGAAATGATCGATGTCGAGACAACGAACATGTACGGATTCGACCCCGGCAAAAAAAAAGATGTGCTCGATGAATTCGGCAAGACAACGGGTTTCACATACGTGCCCCAGAAAAATTACGCCGACAGGAAGGACATAACGAGGAAGGCCCTGCTTCTCGATGTTTACCACAACCTTCTCAACTATTATTTTTCACGAAACGATTATCTAAAGGCGTGCAAACTCGCTTACATAATCTACCTTGCATCCGGCAATGAAGCGGGGAAAAAGGATTTCGACACCGCATTCAACAACCTGATAGCCGGATATGCAAAAAATACCAATTATGCGAAGGGAATCGAAGACATCAACTCCTACCTTGATTTCATGGGCAAAAACGATTTTTTCGTAAACCAGAGGTTCGATTTGATGAACAACATGATCAATAACTGGAACGATGTTGAACATTACGATGCGTTAAACGACTATCTGCTGAATGAAAACAGCAGGTACGATTACCTTGCCAATGATCCCAGATTCATAAAGCCGTATCTCTACTTCATTTACAAGATAACGAATCTTTCACAAGGTAAAAAATACAGGGAGGCCTTCGGCCTGTTGAATGACTTTCTTAAAAAGAATCCTGGAAATCCCGACATAACGGATTTCAGGTACAAGCTGCTTAACAATTATGTTTATCAATGGAACGACTACAATAACTTTGACGGCATGAACGATTACCTCCTCGGTCAGAATGAACTGTTTGAAAATCTCAAAGGCTCAAAGGAGTTCGCAGATATTTACCTTGGATTCATCAACAAGGAAATCGAAAACCTTGACAAGAACGGGAGGTACGCGGATTCATACGGCCTTGTCAAGAATTACAACAGCAGGTTCAACAACAGTGAAACACGAAACGTCTTTTCGAATATATTAAAGGACGAATTCGATTCATACAGGAACACCGGCGATACATCGATATACAACACGCGTTCGGCAGAGCTCCTGAATGATTTTCCCGATTATGCAGATATTATCGGGAAGTATAAAAAATATTATCTTGCCGACAGGGCGTATTCGCTCATGAAGTCGAATAATTATGCCAATGCGATAAGCGAATACAAGCAGGTTTATTTTGAAAACAGGGACGATCCTGAGGTACGAAACAATCTCATAAATTTATACGTAAATTACACGACCAAACTTTACAATCAAAACGATATAAAAGACATGATCAAATACTGCGACGAGGCTCTCTCACTGTTTCCCGATAACTACACGCTGAAAAACAACTACCTGTCGTTTTTCATAAACCTTATTAACAATGCGATAAATAACAATGATATAAAAAAGGCAAAGAGCCTGGTAAAAACCGCAAGAACGAAATTTCCCGATAACGACACATTGCAGAGCATAGACCGGTCGCTTCAGCTCAGATAGTTATCTTACATAAATTATAATTACAGCACAGCACCATAAAAATATTTTTATTTTTTAAATGCAACACCATCTTTAATTGACACTGTAAACAAGGGTCCCCAGCCGTCCGACACCATCTTGTCAAATGAAGTCAGGCGCACTGCCCTGTATTGACCGCCTTTTCTGAACACAACGCCATTGTCGATCCAAACAGGAAATATCGGCTGCCAGCCGTCCGACACCATCTTGTCGAATGAAGTCAGGCGCACTGCCCTGTATTGACCGCCTTTCTGAAACACAACGCCATTGTCGATCCAAACAGGAAATATCGGCTGCCACCCGTCGGATACCATCTTGTCGAATGAACTTAAGCTTACTGCCTTGTATTGGCCGCCTTTCCGGAACGCAACGCCGTCATTAATCAATACGCCAAACAACGGTATCCAGCCGTCGGAAACCATCTTGTCAAATGAAGTCAGGCGCATTGCCCTGTATTGGCCGCCTTTCCGGAACACAACTCCATTGTCGATCCAGACAGGAAATATCGGCTGCCACCCGTCGGATACCATCTTGTCGAATGAACCAAGACTCATGGCTTTATATTGACTGCCTTTTTGAAATACAACTCCCTGGTCAATGTAAACCGGAAAAACCGGAATATAACCTTCATTTACGGATTTGTCAAAAGCATCCAGTGACCTTGCAACATAAACATCATTTGCCCGTAAAGAAAACACAACAAATAAAATAAAAATTATAACCGGTAGTCTCTTCATTTTTAACTCCTTCTCAATTATCCGATTTTTCAAATTAAATATTAATACCAAAAAAAAGATTTGTCAAAAAAAAAATCATAAAGGCATTTTTTTTAAAATTTACATTCAAATATTCTGCTTTATGAGGCATAAAGCACCGTATGGATAAAATAATACTTTTATCCTTTGTATTTTTGTTTGAAGCCTTTGTGATAGACGAATTAATGAAATGATAAAGCTATTCTTTACTTTTCGCTCTTGTCCTTGAACAGCACCCTGATCGGTATGCCTGCATAGCCGAATTTGTCACGCAGCTTGTTTATTATATATTGCCTGTAATTGTTGGAAAGAAGATCCTTTTTGTTTATGAAGAATACGAATTCGACGGGCTTGATGCTGGTCTGTGTGCCGTAATAAATTTTCAAAATACCTTTTCTACTGGACGGGGAATATTCTTTTAATACTTCCTGGATAAAATCATTAATCTCATGGGTCTCGATCCTTCTGAACAATTCCCTGTAAATCCTGACCGAAGTTTTAAGCAGCTTCTCAATGCCTTCGCCGGTAACTGCGGATACGGGTATTATCGGGGCGTATTTGAGCACGGGAAATTTGAAGAGCAGCCTGTCCTCTTTCTCCCTGAATGAAACATCCTGTCCCTTCATCAGGTCCCACTTGTTTAGCACCACAATCAATCCCCTGCTGTTTTTCACTATCTGGTCAGCTATTTTTTTATCCTGCTCCGATATTTCTTCAAGCGAATCGATAACAAGGAAAACCACATCCGCCTCTTCGATGCTGTTTAAGGCCCGCTTTACGGAATAATACTCGAGATCCTCATGAACCTTGCTTTTCCTTCTTATGCCCGCAGTATCCAGAATAAGGAAAAGCCTGTCCTGAAAATAAAACTTGTCATCTACAACATCCCTTGTGGTGCCTGGTATGGAAGATACGATACTTCTTTCTTTTTGCACTATCCTGTTAAGGAGGGACGACTTGCCTACATTGGGTTTGCCGATTATTGCCAATTTTATGTCGGGCTTCCTCATTGTTTCACAGGAACCTTCTGTTTTAATTTTTTTTATTTCTTCAACAATCTTGTCTTTAAGCAATTCAATATTGCGGTTATGCGATGCCGATACGGGGATCGGCTCGCCCAGCCCGTAGCCGAAAAATTCATTTATTAATTCGTCCTTGTCCGGCGTATCGCTCTTGTTCATTGCCATAAGGGCTTTCTTGTTTTTCTTTCTTATTATGTCTATATATTCCCGCTCAATCGGAAGCTCACGCCCCGCTTCAACCACAAAAAGCACGAGGTCGGCATCAAACTGGGCCTCCATCACCTTTTTTTGCACCCTGACGTTGGTTTCATCCTTTTCATCCGATATGCCGCCGGAATCGATCAGCCTGAAACTTACCCCCTTCCATTCAAGTTCGCCGTAAATAAGATCGCGCGTAACTCCCGGTGTCGAATCAATTATGGCCTTTCTGTTTTTAATCAGTCTGTTAAACAGGGAAGATTTGCCGACATTCTGCCTGCCGACAATCAGTACTGAAGGGATTTCAAGCATCAAATTTCCTAGTAGTTGTAATTAAATTTAAGATTTTTACGCATCCATGTTTTTACTTTCTTTATTGCCATGTCAAAATCATCCACCTGCAATAATTCTATAGCAAGGTTTTTCGCTTCGGAATATTTGATGTTTCGAATTATGTTTTTTGCAACGGGAATACTGATGGATGTCATGGATAATTCATCAATATCAAGACCGAGAAGTACAGGCACACAGTCGATATCCGCACCCATTTCGCCGCAAAGGCTCACCTTGATGCCGGCATTGTGAGCGTTATCAACGATGATCTTTATAAGCTTGATGACGGCCGGGTGAAGGGGCTCGTAAAGATAGGCAACCCTTTCATTGCTTCTGTCACATGCAAGCGTGTATTGTATGAGGTCATTTGTCCCAATGCTGAAAAAATCAACGTTCCTGGCGAGGGTCTCGGACATCATCACTGCCGCAGGGGTTTCAATCATTATACCCAACGGCACGTCATCATTGTATTTTATGTTTTCCTTTTTAAGTTCCTTCTTTACTTCCTGGATGATACGTTTTGCCTTCAACAGCTCCTCGAGCCCTGTTATCATAGGAAACATAATACGCAAGTTGCCGTAAATGCTTGCCCTGTAAAGCGCACGAAGCTGGGTCTTGAATATATCCGGTCTTGCCAGGCAGAGCCTTATTGCCCGCCAGCCCAGGTAGGGGTTTAACTCCTTTTCCATTGCGTCGAGAAGCTTGTCTCCTCCAAGATCAAGCGTTCTTATTGTAACAGGTTTGTCCGGGAAAGTTTCCAGAATGAATTTATAGGCATTAAACTGCTGTTCTTCCGAGGGCAAAGTTTTGATTTTTTTCGACAAATAAAGGAATTCCGACCTGTAAAGCCCTATACCGTCCGCTCCATGGAGATTGACCAGATCTATTTCCTGCTCCGGGATTTCCATGTTTGATTTAATGGAAATCCTCTTGCCGTCGAGCGTCTCTGCCGGGAAATCCTTCAACAAAAGGTTTTCATTTTCCTTCTTTTCGAACTCAATCCTGATTTTTTCATATTCCTCGAGCTTCGCTTTCGAAGGATTTACAATAACCAAACCCTTTATGCCGTCAAGTATCAACAAATCACCGGAACTGATTTTGCTCAGGATATTGGGAATGCCGACAATTGAGGGGATCCCCAGGGCCTTGGCAAGTATCGAAACATGAGAAGTCCTTCCGCCGAACTCCGTTAAGAATCCCATCACATGCTTTTTGTTCATACTGGCAGTGTCGCTTACCGATATATCGGTCGATATGATTATAACATCTTTCTCAAGAGCGGACAGCGATATATTCTTTTTGGTCATAAGCTTCTGCATGACTTTCCTGCCGATATCCAGAAGGTCGACCGCTCTGTCTCTGAAATATTCATCATTCATCCTGTTGAATTTTTTTACAAGCGAATCAACAACCTGATAGACTATCCATTCGACATTCTTTTTTTCCTTGTTGAGCCTGTCCTCGACTTCCTTGATAACCGATCTGTCCTCAATCATCATAATGTGCGAGTCAAGGAATTTCCCCTCATCCTCGCTCATCTCCTTGATCATCTTGTCCTTGAGCAGCATGAATTCTTTTTTTGTCTGATCCAGGGCGTTCCTGAACCTGTCCATTTCGAGGCTAATCTGAAAATCCGATATGGTATAATTTGGAATAATAAAATCTTTAGAGTAAACAAATGCTTCTCCGATAGCTATACCGGATGATACCGGAATGCCTTCCATAATATTCAGATTCATTATTATTCCTGATTTTTACTAAATCTATGAGCCAGTTAACGCATTAATATTATCATTATTTAAAATTTTATGCAATAGATAAATAAGGAAGCCCAAGTTTGTATTCTTTTTTCCTTTACTTTTTGATAATATTCAATTAAAATATTCAAAACGCCAAACAAATTTTAATTCAAGGTGATAATCGTGGAAAAAGCTGATTTGGACTTTGCGAATCTGGATTTTAAATATCATAAAATGGATGCAAATGTAAGATACTATTTCAAAAACGGCAAATGGAGCGGCCCAGAAGTAACGGACAGGGAAACCATAGACATGCATATAGCATCGACATGTCTTCATTACGGTCAAAATTGTTTCGAGGGCCTGAAAGTTTTTGAAACAAAAAACGGTGATATTGTTGCGTTCAGACCGGATGAAAACAGTAACCGCCTGGCAAAATCGGCAAAAAAAATGTATATGGAGAGCGTTCCCGACAAAATCTTTTTTGAAGCATTGAATATTGTGGTTAAGGAAAACAAACGATTCATTCCGCCTTACGGCACAAATGCCTCGCTTTACGTCAGGCCAATCCTGCTGGGCATTTCACCCCATATAGGATTAAAAGCGTCCGAAGTTTATGTGTTCATGATGATGGTAACGCCGGTGGGCCCTTATTTTAAGGGCGGTTTCAAACCGGTAAAAATGCTTGTCGTTGAAGACCTTGACAGGGCAGCTCCTTACGGTTTGGGTGACATTAAGGCCGCCGGTAATTATGCCGCCGGTTTGAGGGGCTCTGTCAGGGCCAGGGAAAATAATTTTACCGATGTAATTTATCTTGATGCAGTGCACCGTAAATACATTGATGAATCAGGGCCCGCAAATTTTATTGCCATTTTAAAAGACGGTGTATATGTCACGCCTGACTCGACATCAATATTGAATTCTATAACAAACATGTCCTTAATGGCAATTGCAGCCAAAGATTTCGGCTGGAAAACAGAAAAACGACCTTTATCCGTAGAAGAGCTTCCCGAGTTTTCCGAAGCGGGCTGCTGCGGTACGGCCGCCGTAATTACACCTGTGGGGATGATACGCTATAAGGAAAAAGATTATTACTTTTATGACAACGGCAACTCCGCCGGGCCCAAAATTACCAGGCTATATAACCAATTGAAAGGTATACAGCTCGGTGAACTTCCGGATAAATATAATTGGCTTTATAAAATCAATATCTGAAACCGTCTGTAATATTCATTGAGCCTTGTAATAAAACGAGAGCTCAAGTTTGGTATTGACATTAAGAAGGTCATAAACAGAAGTCTCATAAATCAGTGTTTTTTTATCTTCAGTAAGTTTACCCAAATTATTCCCTGCAATCGGCCTTGTTGTTTTAAAAATGAATTTCAGCTTCATTATTGAAACATATGAATCAATCATTTTTTTTTCGTCTGCCGGCAGCTTGTTATACACTTCCTTGATGTTAACATTTTTTGAAATATTATTTAAAGATAGTACCGTACTGCAATATACGGTACTGTTTGTTTCATAAATTTTTACAGGAAAATAATAAGAAGGCAAATTGTCAGGAATTTTTGAAATATCCCTGAATCCCAGTATAACCTCGGTGTATTTATAATCTTCCTTATCCTGTATCGTCTGCCTTACAATATTTAGCCCGGGAACATTGTTAACAGAATCAGCAAGGCTGTTCCTGTCGAATAATATGCCGGTATTCAAATCAAGCCCTTTTTTTTGATTTAAATAACTCACAAAATTGTCGAATTCATTGTAGTAAGTGACGCGGTAAATTATCTGTCCGGTAAGATCATCATTGATTATTATTTCCTGTTCAAAGCAGCCGGCCAGGAAAAAAAAGAAAATACACAATAGTACAATTTTTATAATATGCTTTCCCATTTAATAAATGACATTTTAGCATAAAAAGGCGGTTTTCAACACAAAAATCAAATGTTTTATTATTATGGATAATTATTTGTTGAAATTCCCTCCTGTAGTAATAATGAATATTTTTAATTGACAAAATTTATAAAAAGTCGTGTTATAATAATTGAATTGACTTATGAATACATTAATTCAATCGGGATTAATAATGAATAAACAGAAGGCTAAAACGAATATATACAGCATATATGACAGGATAACTTTGAGAATTTTTTTTGTAACCATATTTACGTGGTCCCTTGTCGGGTTACTGATTTTAATTCAATATGCGATATTCATGCCGGCTGCATTGCTTCTCACCCTGATTTTTGACAGAAAAAAGAAACGAATAATGAATTTTGTCACAAAATTTTTTATCAAGCTCTTTTTTATTTCATATATAACATCCGATTTTAAAATCGATTTCGATGGCTTAAAAAAAACCAAAAAACCGCGTATTTATATGATGAACCATGCATCCCAATTCGATACATTTTTAATGTACCTCCTTCCTGGCCGGACCAAGGTTTTTGTCAAGGAAAATTATTTAAAACTTCCGTTTATCGGCTGGACAATAAAATTGATGGGAAACATATACGTAAAAAAAAGGGCATCCATAGATGATAATGCGGATGAACTTGTTGAAACAGGCAAAAAGGAAATTGAAAACGGGACGACTCTGCTGATATTTCCTGAGGGCACAAAAAGCAAAGACGGTAATATAGGAAGGTTTAAAACCGGAGGATTCAGGATCGCATACGAATCCGGGGCAGAAATTGTGCCGGTCGTACTCGATACATGGAATTCCATCAGACCCGGAGGCGGAGGCTGGATTAGGGATGATAAAATCTGGATGAAAATATTGCCTCCCTGCCAGTTTGAAGACTATAAAAATTATGACATCAGGGATTTTTCAAAAACTTTAAGATATCGGATGATTGAGGAGCTTTTGAATATCAGAAAAGAAAGAAAACAGACCGAAAAAAACTATTACCGGAAGACACAAAAATTCGAGGAACTCGATTTCGAGGCCGGACAAAAATTGCAGGAATATAAACAAAACAAGACAGGCCAATAACCTGTCTTGTCATAAAAAAACATTAATTTATTGATTAACCAATTCATCAATTGCTTTATAGATATCTCCAACAGTTTGAAGTTTTTTTGCTCTTTCTTCATCAATCTTGACATCTTTTCCCAATTTGGATTTTAAAGCTTTTTCCAAAGCTACAACAAGATCAATGCCATCCAAAGAATCAAGATCAAGATCATTAAAAAGGTGTGATTCTTCCTTTAAGCTGTCTTCTTCTTTTTCAAATTCGTCTATCAAGATGTTGTTTACCAGTACTTTAATTTCATCTAAAGTCATAAGCCCTCCGAATAATATCATTAACTGTTAAATCCATAATACCTTCATGCTGCAATTTACCAATCTACAACCTCTATACAGCAGATTTTTTTATGGAATACTTTTAAGTAAAAAGTAAGCAAGAGATTATAAAAAAAAACAAAAAAAATCAAGATTATTTTATATTTTTTTAAGGATAATCGATGTATTAATGCCGCCAAATGCAAAATTGTTTGACAAAACAATATTCAAATCTTTTTTCAGCAAATCGGTAACAACATCAATGCCCTCACATCTAGGATCAATGTTCTTCAGGTTAATCGTGGGATAAATCATATTGTCTTCCAGCATGAACAAACTGTAAATCACCTCATGGGCACCGCATGCCCCCAGGGTGTGCCCGGTATAACTTTTTGTAGCATTAACCGGCACACTGCCGCCGAATATCTTCCTGGTTGCCTGGGCCTCTGCGACATCACCTGCATCGGTTGATGTTGCATGAGCATTAATGTAATCTATGTCACAGGCTTTTAACCCCGCCTCCCCAAGAGCAAGCTGCATGGTGTTAACCATTCCTTCACTGGACGGTGTGGACATGTGACTGCCGTCGCATAAAGAAGAAAAACCGATGATTTCGGCATATATTCCCGCTCCCCGGCTTTTTGCATGCTCGTATTCCTCAAGAACGATCATGCCTCCGCCTTCACCTACAACCATGCCGTCCCTGTCCCTGTCAAAAGGTGCGGGAGTGAGCTCAGGTCTGTCATTGAACCCGGTGCTTGCCACATTCAGAATATCAAATGTTGCTGCGGTGGTATGATGAACTTCTTCCGAACCCCCTGCAATCATTACATCCTGTATCCCGTATTTGATTGTTTCATAAGACATGCCTATGGCCTGCGAGCTGGACGTACAGGCGCTGGCCGGGGAGAAAACACGTCCGGTTATGCCAAAATTTACGGCAATATTGGCAGCTGTTGTATGACTCATTATTTTCAGGAAAGTCATGGATGTAATCTCCTTGATCGAGCCTGTCCTGAATATTTCATAAAAAAATTCTTCATAAGCCTGGGGACTGCCGATTGTCGAGGAAGCGGCCACTCCCAGCCTTCCGGATTTCAACAAATCCTGGCTCAAGCCGGCATCTTCGATGGCATTCATCGCACAGACAGTTGAAAAGATGGAAACATCCCCCATCGATCTTCTGGCCTTGCGGTCAAGGATTTTCCTGTCAAAGGCCCTGACCTTGCCGGCAACCATTGTTTTGAGGCTGTCGATCTTTTCCCATTCCGGCACCGTAACAACACCGCTTTTTTTATTATAAAATGAATTTTTTATTTCTTCCCTTGTATTGCCGATCGGGCTCATTATCCCGAAACCGGTTATTACAACTCTTCGCATATCAAATTACTCCTGTACAGGCATCAAATAACATCTTCCAACCGCCGCTGTATAAAAAGCAGGGAAGACTGTCTAAAAAATTCGGCAAACAAGGGGTTGCAACCCCTTGTTTCCATATATAGCTTTAATACAAAGAAACACCATATCATTCAACTCTCAAGTTTTTAAATACACTGCCTTCCGTTGAATAACAATTAATTTTTATATTTCCTTAAAATCAGGGCGGCATTTGTCCCGCCGAATCCGAAAGAATTGGATAAAATAATTTCAGGTTTTAAATCCAATTTTCTGTTTATAACATTTATCCTGCCCGTAATTTCATCGCCTTCCGTAAAATTGATGTTGGGTGCAAGAAATCCGTCCCTCATCATAAGCAGAGAAT